>CAYWKC010000023.1:1753-5008 GCA_964459145.1 uncultured Candidatus Saccharibacteria bacterium | reverse complement strand
GTGCGAATGGTAGGACTCGAACCTACGACCTCGTCATTATCAGTGACGCGCTCTAACCACCTGAGCTACACTCGCATCTATAACATATTTTATTTTCAAACTACTTTCATGACGAGGTCCCAAATCATTATCAGATGAACAGTGCCTATGCACTGTTCATCGCTCTAACCACCCAAACCCTGCCTGTTAGCAGGCGGATACACTCACATTTTTTAGATTATATACTATTTTAATTTTTTTTTAAAGAAAAAAAACGAGCAATGCTCATTTTTCTTTTTTGTTTCTTATTCCCCAATATATTCAAATCTTTTCACTTCTTTTCCATCTATTTCTTTCATACCCACAAAATCTTCGTAAGGTCTTGCCCAAAGAGCATTTAGACCAAAATCTTCAGAATTATAAAGAGCTCTGTAGATAACTAATTTTTCTAAAGTTTCGCTATGATGTGCTATTCCAAGCACTTCGTATTCCTTGCCTTTGTAATGTTTATATTTTCCTAATTTAATTTCATCCATAAGAATTGATGGTGAATTAAAAATTTCTAAATTTCACAAAGTCCACCCATACAAGCTAATTCTTTAGAGCCCTCTGTTTCATCTTCATATTCATAAGTGACAATTTTAGAGAAATCAATATGTTCAAATCGCTTCAGCATTTTTTCATAGACCTCTTTGGTTGTTTCTTCAAAAGGTGCTAATTTATAAATAAAATCAGCCCTTGGTAAAAAAGACAGTCCCCCCACTATCTCCCAATTATCATAAATCCAATTGGCAACTTTCAACCACTCATCATCACTTACAGACACTGTCACCGAAGGATTGTGCTCTGTGTAATTTTCTTTGACCATCTTCCAGAAATTTAATTGGTCCATAGCTGTTAAATCATTTTTGAAGATTTTCCCTGGGGCCGACACGGGAAATTCAAACACGAAAGTATTGGCTGTCTCTTTGTTTTGTCCATTTTCTGGAAAATAAGGAACTCCTTGATCTCTTAACATTTTGAATAAACTATCCGTTGAAGAAATTCTAATTCTTCTAATATAGTAACGAGCATGTCTTGGATGCATTCCTGAAGCACAATCTACTAATTGAGAAACTGTTCCCGATGGTTTGACACAAGTCGTACTGGTAGCTTCACCAATTCCAAATTTTTTAGCATATTTTTGATTTGTCTTAATAACTTTTTCTTTTATTTTCTGCAAAACTTTTGGATTCCGTACTGCTTCGCAGTCCCAATGTCCGGTAATAGATACCCCTAGCAACCTTTCTTCCTCACAGCCTTGTTTCCATCCCTTAGATAAATAACTAAAATTAGTTAAAGTGGTTTGATAAGTGCCTAAGATTGAAGCAACCTCAGCTTTTTCTAACAAAGTTTTTTCGGTATCTTCTGGACGAGCTACTAATTCACTTAAATTACAAAATTGCTTAGACCTAATATTAATTTCTCCACAAGGGTTTACTCCAAAATCTTCCATGTTTTTCTCGTATATTTTTTTCCTCCTTTCAGGAACCTGTTGTCCTAAAGATCCACGATTAAAAATTCCTCTTTCGCCTGTTCCACTTTTCATCAAAGCAATCCATTCATCCATAAATTCTGCCGCGGTTGGTTTTTCATTATAAGCAGTAGAATTATTTGCCATACTCCTTTGTGGATTATTAATATAAAACTGTCCACTTTTAGCCAATCTCATTTCATTATCATCTAAATCAGATAAAGAAATCAAAGCAGTTCTTCTTACCCCACCTGAGACAACTACCTCGCCGATCTTACAAACTATATCATGCACATCTATATTACTAAGACGTTTTCCATGTTTTTTTAGAACTCTTTCTCTGGTAAAATCAATCAGGTTCCTGAGCGGTTCTGGGCCAGAACTTTTGCCTCCCATAGTTTTTAATTTGGCTCCTTCTGGACGAAGTCGAGAATAGTCAAACTCAACATCTTCGCCATCAAACCAAGTTTTTAAACCATAAACAAAAGCATCCGCCCAACCCTCTTTACTGTCTTTAACAACAAAAGTCTTCCTCATTTTTAATTTGCCATTATGAATTTTTATTTGCGGAAGTTTTTGAACATTATAACTTTCCGCACTAAAACCGACTCCGCAACCACACATTGATAAATACATTATTTCACCAAAATCTTGTAATTTAGAAGGAGCAATATAAGAACAATTATAAGCACATGCATTACATTTGCGCGCCGCTTTTCCAGCACTCCATAATAATCTCATAGAAGGCATTGATTTTTGATTCAAGATAAACTCTCTGATTTTTTTATATTCTGATACACTTAATTTATTACCTAAATTTTCTTTCATAAAATTCATATAACGGTCAATTGTCTCAATCCAAGTTTCTCTTCTGCCTTCTTCTTCAATCCATTTAGAGTAGGAGCGATAATAAATAAATTCTGCTAAAGGATTTTTAAAGTATTTTTTGCTTGCTTCTGTCAATTGACGAACTTTTTCAGAAACTTTGATACCTTTTTCTCTCAAGCGAGCTCTTTCTTCACGATAAAGAATGTAATTTTTAGAAGTTTTAACATAATTATTGGTCATCAACGATTTTTCCACTGCATCTTGAATTCCTTCAATATTAGGAATAAAAGTTTTAAATTGTTTTGATATTTTAATCAAATCAAGATAAACCTTATTAGCAACAAGTTCAGCCTCTCTTTCAGAACCTTCATTTGAAGCTATCATTGCTTTATAAACGGCATTAACAATTTTATTCAAATCAAAATCAACAATGGACCCATCTCTTTTTTGTACTTTTTTGACAAAATCAGATTTTTTTACATTTTTTGCTTCTTTTTTTACATTTTTTACCATTTTTTTAGAGAAATTATATTAAAACTGCACTTATTTTAACATTAAAGAAAATCAAAAGCCCTGTGGATAAAACCCTAAAAATAAATACAAAATAAAAAAAGAGGGATGTAAAGAAAGTGAAAAATTTGCGGAGGGGAAGAGATTCGGTCACTCTCGTGGATATTTGTTTCTCTGCCCAAGACAGGTCACAAATATCTCACTCCCTTGACCTCCACTCGCTCAAATTTTTCTTCCATTCCATTCCAGAAAAATGTATTCGCTCGGTTCAAATCCCTTACCCTCTTTCACCAGTTGCCAATTTCAAATACCTCAGTCGGTATTTGAAATTATCAATGCGGAGGGTAAGGGATTCGAACCCTTGAAGGGGTTTCCCCCTTACACGCTTTCCAAGCGTGCGCACTAGACCACTATGCGAACCCTCC
>CAYWKC010000023.1:0-1653 GCA_964459145.1 uncultured Candidatus Saccharibacteria bacterium | reverse complement strand
GGATGAGTCATAAACATCTTAACTAAAAAATTTGTTTTTTTGTTTTTTTGTTTATAGGGGTCAGAAATATAAAGATGAGCCATTGCATGACTAACTTTTTTTAAGGGTGCAGAGTTTTGAGAAATTTTTTCCAAAGCACTCGCCAATCCTTCCGGATAACGAGTCAACAAAGCCCCTGAAGCATCAGCTAAAAACTCTCTTTTCCGAGAAATAGCTAACTGTATCAACATAGCTACAAAAGGCGTTAAGATCGCCAAAACAATTCCGATAACCACAACAACTCCCCCGGCCTTATCATTATTATCTCTCTTCAAACTACCGTAAAACGACATCCGAATAAACATATCCGATAACAAAGCGATAAAGCCGACCAACACCACCACAATCGTCGCAATTAAAATATCTTTGTTAGCAATGTGAGAAAGCTCATGAGCAATTACTCCATCTAATTCCTTTTCGTCTAAAAGATTTAATAAACCTGTTGTTACAGCTACTGCAGAGTGTTTACTATTGCGACCAGTAGCAAAAGCATTGGGGGAAGCATCATTAATAATATAAAGTTTTGGCATCATCAAACCAGCTTGATGAACTAATCTTTCCACACCATCAAACAATTTTTGATTATCATTCCGAGAAATTAATTTTGCCCCTGACATTTTCAAAACAATTTTATCAGAAAACCAATAACTAAAAATATTCACTAATAAAGAAAAACCAATAGCAAAATATAAAATATTTTGATTTTCAAAAAAATAACTAAAAACCCAGCCAATCCCGATTACCAAAACCAAAAATAAAAACATCAACAAATATGTTTTTTGAATATTTTTTGCTTTTTGAGCTGTAATGTTCATAAATTAGTAAGTTAGTAAGTTAGAGTATTAGGTTTTTAGAAAAATTTTAGTTTAAAAGTTGCTACTTTAAAACTAAAATCTAATATGAGTATTTTTCATCACAACTTTTTTGTTCTAATTGCTTTATTTCTGAATTTGTTTTTAAAAAATCAGAATCGCATTGAAAATACTCACTACATAGATTTTGACTTAAAATAGAGTTGCTAACTTTATTTTTGATATAATTATCCAGATCTAAAACTATATTTTTATCTACAACACAAAATCTTTCATCAAATTTATAACCCGAACTAATTCTGTGTGTACAATTATCAAATAAACGTTGTTTTGAGTTCGTATCTATTTTCACATAACACTTATTGTGCAATTCAACAATTTCATTATGTTTCTTTACAACTTCAGAATATTCTTGGTCTATTCTCCCTTGTTTAAATTTTTCATAATACGGAATCCAAATTTTTGAGCAAACAACCCAAATAAAACTTACTATTAAAATTATAGCAATAATAATGACGCTAATTTTGGAATATTTATCTAAAAGTTCTTTATTCATATAATTTATATTTTTAAAATTATAAAGCTGGATATCTGCCTTTAAATCTTAAATCCAAACAACTATTACAAAGTTTATGAAAAACTTCAGTTTCTTTTGTTTTGGTGTCACAAAAAATCTTTTCTCCTTTGGTTAATTTTCTTTGACAAACTTCACAAATATCAAAAATATATTCAGATTTAGGCTCATATATCATAATAATTAAAAATCACTTTCCCGTTATTTTTGTGCCGAGGGGGAGATTTG
>CAYWKC010000022.1:0-7635 GCA_964459145.1 uncultured Candidatus Saccharibacteria bacterium | reverse complement strand
TCAAAGGCATCGGCGCTAAATCCGCCGACAACCATCATCATTGCCACAAAAAACATTATCGCGAGCTTTTTCATTTCTTGTCTCCTTTTTTTAATTGGTTTTTTGTTTTTTATATTTTCTGCCTTTTCCGGCAGGTTTTTTTATGGAAAAGAACAAAATCCTACCATCTTATGGTATACAACAATTCCATATAAAAAGTCAATAGCAGGGGATAAAGTGATTTATTATCTAGAGCTTTTTATTTATAATATTCCAGAAGAGCTTTTATACCAGCTAAGTTTTCTTCCCACTCAATTGTTTCGTGGGTTTTAAGTTCTACCGTGATGGCTGGAATACCAATAGAGGCTAACCAACCCTCGGCATCACCAGTTATTTCATAACTATCAAAGGAATCAATCGCAGGGTAACCAGAAGCTTGAGAATAAATGTTCATGATATCTAAAGTTTCTGGAAGAATCCCGTTTTCACATTCGGAAGCATAAACAGCGTTAGATTGACTGTGCCAAAAAATAACGGCAACAGGATCATTTTTCAAAATAAAATTTTGAAGAGTTTGGGTCTCTGGTTCTGAAAAAGGAGCAGACCCAGCGTTTACAATTTTATTTCGCCAAGTGCTTTCTGGTTGCCATTTACAATCAAAATTGCGATTAAGGTCAACTTCGTTAGCATTGAAACGCCCTAATCCAACAATTTCACTTTCTTGAACATCTTTAATAGAAAAACGACTTTCTTGATTGGTTATTTTATAGACCCCGTCTGGGTTAGCAGAGGGAACAATTGTTACTGATAAATTGTCAGGAATAATTTCTGGGTAAAGTTTGAGATAATCTATAAGTTCATAAGCTAACAGCACACTATTCCATTCATATCCGCCGTGAATTCCTCCTACAAAAAGAAGCAACTGCTTACCGTTGCCATAAGTATAAGATTCTATTTTTCTACCTTCTACAGAAAATCCGATAACACTATCTTGAGGATTAGTATTTAATTCAACTAGCTCAGGGACAGGATTTCTTTCACAATTTTGGATAGTAAAAAATGCAAGCAAACTTCCTCCCAAAACAATTAGGATAATAATTGTTAATTTCTTCATAAAAAATTCTATTTAGTGTAATACTCAAAGAGGGCTTTTATGCCAGCTAAGTTTTTTGTCCAATCAGTGTCGGTGTGGTTAGAAAGCAGGACACTAATAGCGGGGGCTTTCTCTTTAGCTAACCAATTGACCATATCTCCTGTAATGGCGTAGGAATCAAATTCTTCATTACTAGTATAACCAGAAGCTTTGGCATAAGCATTGGTCAACTCTTTGGTCTCTGACAAAATACCGTCATGACAACTGGAAGAATAAACTCCACCAGCGGCACTATACCAAACAATAACAGCTTGTGGTTTTTGGGTGTTTATATAATTTTTTATAGCTTGACTTTCTGGTTCGGAGAAGACCTTGTTTCCACCACTAACAGTTTTGTTTTGCCACGTTCCGGTGGTTTGCCAATCACAATCAAAATTACGATTAAGGTCAACTTCATTAGCATTAAAACGACCGGCATTCAATATTGTTTGTGAAGCGGAAACGTCTGTCAAACTAAAACGAGTGGAGGTCCCGACTACTGTAACTAATCCGTCAGGATTTAACACAGGGATAATGGTTATCTTTAAATTTGCTGGAATAATCTCGGGATTAGTTTTCAAATAATCCATTACCTCAAAAGCAAGTAGGGAAGTGTTCCACTCATAACCACCATGAATTCCTCCCACAAATAAAATTTCAGTTTTACCTTCACCATAATGATAAGCAGTGATATCTCTACCCTCTACAGATTTTCCTATAACGGTTTTGGTTTTATCAATTTGTGGTTGAGCAATGGGTTCATCTTGAGAAAACTTGTCTAGAGTAGTTGTTGCTTGTTCGGGGCTGTTTTCTATATTGGTAGAAGTGCTCGGAATAAGAAAATACAAACCTAACCCAATTATAACTACAACCAAAAGTATAATAATTGTATTTTTCATGTTTTTATTTAGATATTAATAATAATAATTTTATTATAGCAAAACTTTAAAAATTTGCTAAATAGTGTAAAACAGATGCTTTTCTTTATTGTACACTTATATTAATATTGGTGACAAATTCGGCGATGGCAAAAGCTAACCAAAAAATGAAAAGAAGACAGGCCTCTTTTTGAGTGATAGCTTTTCCTGTTTTCATAAAGTGAAATAAAATAAAGGAGGCAATCACCATAAACATTCCAGTAATATAAATAATTTTTGTGGGGAATGAAAAGGGATTGATTAAAGCAAGAATTCCAATTACGATAGTGGCGTCAACAAGCACGGTTCCTAAAATATCTCCGATAGCTAAAGAATCATTTTTCTTTCTGACAGATTTTAAAGAGAAAAGTAATTCAGGCACAGTGGTGCCAAGACCAACGATAAGCATACTGATAAGAATAGGACTAATTTTCAAGCTGTTAGCGAGAGCTGTAGCTGAGGTAACAACAAAACGCGCTCCAATTAGCAAGACTGCCATGCTAAATAGTAGCATCAAAAAACTTTTGCTTTTATCAAGTTTGTTTTTGATGAGTATCCCACAGTGGGTTTTATTTTTCAAAGTAACATAATAAAATATTCCACCAGCCACAATAAGAATCAAACCTTCTAAACGAGAGAAATATCCGTTCAAACCAAGAGTCAATGGCAAAAGAAGCATTAATGGATAGATAACATGATTTTTTAAGATTTTACTTTCGATTTTCAAGTTTCTTCTGGCAAAAAAAATAATTATTGCAAAAATCAATGTTAAGTCCGCTATATTTGATCCTAATAACATTCCCAGTCCAAAAGAGGGAGTTCCTTCAATAGCAGAATTAATTACAATAAATGTCTCTGGGAGGACAGATACAATAGCTACAATAATAAAACCAACGGTATATTTGGGCAAATTAAAACTTCTTGCTAATTGGGTAGCATATTTTGTTGCTAATGTGGCTCCTTTAACAATCAGAAAAAGAGCGATGATAAATATAAGTGAATTATTCAACATAGAATAAATATTTTTTAATTAATTTTTGGCTAAAGAATCTCGGATTTCTCTTAATAAAAGAACTTCCTCGGTAGGCTTAACTAGCTTGGTTTCCTCATCCTTTTTTTTAAAACGATTAATTTGTTTGATGGCTATAAAAATAACAAAAGCAATGATAGTAAAATCAATAACGGTATTTATGAAAGTTCCGTAGTTAAGGGTTACGGCTTCAATTCCGTCGGAGGCCTTTTTTAATGTGAAAGTTAAGTTGGAAAAATCAACTCCTCCTGTTAACACTCCAATAGGTGGCATTATAATATCAGAAACAAAAGAACTAACAATTTTTCCGAAGGCAGTTCCAATGATAATTCCAACGGCCATATCAATGACATTCCCTTTAATAGCGAAATTTTTAAATTCTTGAAACATAAGTTTTTTAAATTAAATTAATAATCTTATTATATCAAAAATAAATAAAAAAATATTTGTTTTGTTGGGAATATAAAAATAACCTTATTCTTAAAGTTATTTTTATTTAGCTTCTCTTAGCGGATAGGTGAAATATTTTTAACATTAGAACTTTAGAACTTCAGAATTAGAAATTACTGCCTTAAATATTTACCAGCAATACTTAGTGCAAACGAAGGTAATATAATACAAACTGTTATTAATAAAAGTTGGTGTAACCTTTGGTTCAATAATGTGGGGTTATTTCCATCTGGTCCTCCGACTAAGATTAGTAAAATTCCGATAACCCCAAAAGCAATTGATGAATAAATAAAAATACGGGTGGCTATTTTTTGCATAAAAATATTATACCATAATCTAATTGATATTGTATTCTGTTCAGGTATAAAAAATAATTTTTATTTACAAAAAGAAAAAAGTTGTTTTTACAGAAATTGAAATTTTTTTTTATATATTTTAGTTAAAAGTTTTCTTTTTGCTTTTTATTATTCCCACGATACCAATAACAGCTATTATTAGCCCTATCAATTGTCCTCCGGGGCTATTGTCAAATTCACCATATACAAACATAAATCCTCCAAACAATATCGCAAAAATGAAGTATAATATTTTTCTTTTATTATTCATACAAAAATTATATCAAAATTAGAGAGGTTCGAACATAGGGAAAAATCTTGTGAAGGGTAAGAAAAAATATGGCTTAACAAAGCCATATTTTTAGTTTGCTCCGTCTGGTAGACAAGGTTCGAACCTCTCTATTACTAAATATGGTTGGGTAGGAAATAAATAAAGGATTTTTTAACTCTTTTTCTTTTCACGAGACTTTGATAGAATATCTATAATATGATTATTCGAGAATTTAAACAAGGTGACCAAAAGGAGGTTGAAGAAATTTTTGCTCTGTATTGGACTGATCCAGAATTTCTTGAAGAGCTTTCTGGTGAATTACAGTCATTTATTAAGATGTCTTTAAATAAAGACTTAGGTTTTTTTGTGGCTGAAGAGAACAACGAGGTTGTGGGAATTGTTGGTTTTAAAAAATTAGCTGATTACTTTAAACCATACACAAAAACTAATAATCCTATTGAGTTATACGTTATTGCTGTAAAAAACAAGAGAAAAGGTATTGGAAAAAAATTAAAAATAAAGTTTATTGAAGAAGTAAAAAAAATGGGATTTGATGAAGTTTTCTTTTTTAGTCCTAATTCGCATGACGAATCGTGGAATTTTCATGATTCATTAGATTTTGAGAGAGTTGGAGAGATAACTCCATCAGATGATGAAATTGGTCAAATCTGGCGAAAAGTTTTGTAAAAATAAACCAAATGATGTTTGAATTAAAACAAAAGAAGAATAAATTTATTGAAGAGGCTTATCACCAGTCAATGAAAGAGCTAAATGCTTTCTACGAAATTGATTGGGTAAGAAATATACCTAAAGTTTTTGTTTTGAAAAGCCGTCAGGAAATTGATGCCGTCAGAGGAGAAAAAACAAAAGACTGGGTAACAGGCTGGGCGGGTGGTTTTAATACTATCTATATTTTGGATATTACAAAGATTAAAACAGAGAGTTCACACAAAAAAGGTTATTCTAAAAAAGAATATGTGGCTTTAATAAAACATGAATTAAGTCACTTGTTTTTTAACATTTTAGTGAAAGGCGGTTATCAATCGACTTGGCTCTGGGAAGGAACAGCTATTTATACAGCAGGGCAAGATAAATTTAAAGTTAAACCAGAGAAATTTAGTCAATTTTTAGATTTTTATGAGCAACATGTTAAAGGTAAGCAGACAGTTTATTATGAATCTGGATTTTTTGTTGAAATGTTGGTCGAAAAATTTGGTAAGAAAAAGTTTTTAAATTTCTTAAAATCTCTACAAAAAATTAAAAATAAAAAAGAATTTGACTCTTTATTCTTTAAGACTTATAAATTTAATTTAAACTATGAGGAAATAAATGAAATTTATAAAAACAAATGAAAATCTTAAAAGACAGTGATATTTTCAAAAATCCTGAACACCAAGAACCTGATTCTTATGAGGAAAGACAAACCGTTAAAATTATTGTTCAGAACGATAAAGATGAGATCGCTCTAATTACTAACCCTATTCATAATTTCTTTTTGTTGCCAGGAGGAGGAGCAGAAAGTAATGACTTAGAAAAAGAAGCTGAAAGGGAAGCTTTAGAAGAAATTAACTATTTTGTAAAAATAATAAAAGAAGTTGGAAAAATTGAAGAATTTAGAAACAGAAATGCTAAGCATTATATTACCACTTGTTTTCTTGCGAAAACAATAGAGGAAAATGAAGAGGACTTGAGAACAGAAGAAGAAAAGAAGAATGGTTTAATTGTTCAATGGTTTTCTTATGATGAAGCTCTGAAGATTTTAAGTGACCAAGTTCAGAAAGCTAAGAATGGGGAAGTGGAATTTTATAATACTACTTTTAATATAATTCGAGATTATTTTTTCGTAGATTTAGAAAAGTTTTAGAGGTTCGAACATAGCTAAAAGTCTCGTGAGGGGTATGAAAAAATATGGCTTAATAAAGCCATATTTTTAGTCTGCTCCGTCTGGTAGACAAGGTTCGAACTTGTGTATTATCGAGCTGTGGATAATTCCTTGTTTTTATTTTTGGATAAATGTATATTATATGCATAAATGCTCCCGCTAGCCGAAAGGTCCGCGGGAGTTTTCGTTTATAATTATGTGATATAATTACTCTATGGAAACCATTTTGTTGATAGATGGAGAAAATTTTAGAAAATGAAGGATAAAAATATGAAAATAGATTTATACGAAATTTATTATGATGCAATGAAAATTCTTGATGCTGGAGAAATTGAAAGTGCCAAAAAATTATTGAGAAGCATATTAAGACAAGATATCAATTTTATTGATGCTTATAACGGATTGGTTCTTGTGTATATGGACGAGGGAGATAACGAAAAAGCTAAAGAGTATGCTGGTTTAGCTTATAAAAAGACAAGAAAGATTTTTTCTAAATGGCCGAAAGATATGCATTGGGGAGACATAGACAACAGAAAGTATTTGCGAGCTATTTGCAATGAAGCAATTTATCTTCATGAGGGTGGGGAGATTGAAAAAGCCGAAGAACTATATAAATTATTATTAAAAATGAATCCTTCAGATAATCAAGGGGTTAGATATCTTTTAGCCGCTCTTTATGCTGGGGAGCCTCCTAAAATTATCGAAGAACTTATGGAGGAAGGTAATTTAAAACAAGATTGGAGTAAGATAGAGAATCTTCTTGAAGAGCAAAACAAAAAACATAAATTTTGGAAGATATAAATAAATTTTTAATTTCATTTAGCTCCGTCTGATACACAGGTTCAGAACAGCAAACTGGAGGAAAATTAAAAGAGATCTTAATTATAGCGGTATTTTGAAAGACTTTTCAAAATTAGGACTTCAGAACTAATTTTTAGGAATTTTAATTGCTCCTTCCTGCATAATTTTTTTATATATCCTATCTATACCTTTAATATGTCTCCATTTTTCTTTTTCGTCTGTTTGAGATTTATTAATTATATCTCTCCACTCATTCATCATCAAGATACCACCTTCTGTAACCAAGTTATGTAATTTTCTTGTTTGAATCATATATGTTGATATACCTTCTTTTTTTAACCCTTTTTCAAATTTCTCAAATTCATCTTTTGATATATCATTACTAGCAATAGCAAATCGTGTATTTTTTTTAATATCAGACAAACCAAAAAAATGTACCATTGAACTTCTGAGATCATAAAAGTGTTCCGTGTCAATATTTTGGTAGATACTTTTATCGTAAACCTCATTTTTATTTATAAAACAATATTTATTAACCCAATCAATAAATCTTTCTTTTTGTGTTCCATTTTGATCTAAGTATGCAAACCAATAACTAGCAAGGATATCGATATAAGTAAAAATAGCAATTAATTGAACTCGCCATGCCACTAATTCTCTTTTCTCTTTATCTTTTACAAAAACAGAGCCAATATCTTCAGTTATTTCTTTAAAAAATCTGAAAACTTGTTTGTCCTTCATCCCATGTTCTTTTTCAAGTTTATTCTCTTTTTCTTTTTGAAACAATGTACAAGAAGATAATTCTTTTAGATAACATTTTTTATATTTTTCGCCACTA
>CAYWKC010000021.1:0-7911 GCA_964459145.1 uncultured Candidatus Saccharibacteria bacterium | reverse complement strand
TGTGGAGATGGTGGGAATCGAACCCACGTGCAATAATTGATTTATTATGTTTCTACGGTATGTAGTTTGTTTTTATGTTTGAGTAAAAAAGATTAAAAGCAAACAAAATTCTTTTTTACCGATTTTCTAAGTTTTCTGAAGTTTGCCGAAAAATTTCAAACTTCCGTATTCCGATGATATTACACCCAAACGAACCTATCAGAATTCAATTCATTGGACGCCGGCTTAAGCGAAAGCTAAAGCTGGAGCAGAGAAGTAGGGCGAAGCCACTCTTCCTGCTGTTTTGGATAAGTTTGCACTTATTCAGTTCTATTCTTTTACGAGTTTAATAGACAGCTCGATACAGCACACAATAAAAGGAAAACTATTGGCGAAGCCAAAAACATCCCCCTAAAACATTTCTTTCAGAAATGTTTGGGCAAACACTTTTCGTTTTTTAATTTTTTAATATTTAAATATTAAAAAATTAAAAAACGAAAAGTGTTTTAGCCCTTTCCTTGTAAATATTTTGTTAATATTTATTTCTTTGTTCTTGCCCCCAAAGACTTTTAAAAAAACCTCTCTCTGTTAAAAGCATTTGTTTTGCTGTCAAATTTCTCAGAATGTATCAAAACTAACGGTCTTCTGTTTATTGTAGCTTTTACCGATCCTTTATTATGTCTTCCTAACCGTCTTCCTATATTTGATGTACATTCTACATAAAGTTTTTTGTCTTTACTGCTAAATAAAATATAAACAAAATATTTTTCCATATTACTAATTGTCAAATAACTATCTGTTCTTGAGTTTCATTTCGCGGTCAATTTCTCGCCGGGAGTCTTTTTTCTTTAAGGTTTCTCGTTTGTCGTATTTCTTTTTTCCTCGTACGACGGCGATTTCTACCTTAATTTTCTCGTTCTTATTATACATTGAAACAGGAATAATTGTCAATCCTCTCTGGGCTTCTAAACCAGCCAGATAATTGATTTCTTTTTTATTGAGAAGTAATCGTCGGTGTCTTTCTGGGTCATAATTGTTGGGGGTGTTGTTTGCTTGGTAAGGAGGAATATTAACATTAAGCAACAGAGCTTCTTCTCCCCTGATAGTAATATGAGAACCATCTAAAGAACCCTTCTTATTTTTTATCGCTTTCACTTCAAAACCAAGCAGTTTGATGCCTGCCTCTATTTTTTCCAAAATCTCATATTTTAGACCAACCTTTTTGTTATGAATAAATGTTGACATTTATCCATATGTTAGCATATTTTGAAGAGGGAATGTATAATAAAATTTATGGCAAAAGATAGAAAATCTAAAAAAGATAAGAAAAAGAATAACAGTTTTAACTTTGGTTTTGGAAAAAAGGCCTCTAAATTAGGGTTTTTTGGTAGTTTTGTTAATGTCCTTATCATTTTCTTTTTGATTTCTCTTCTCTATTCTGCTCTCATCAATAAGGTTGAAAAACCAGAAGAAATTTCCATGTCAGAATTGGTTACGGGAGTTGTAGCCGAAGAAGTAGAGAGTATCTCAGTGGAGGGAGAAAAGTTATCAATAACATTTAGAGATGGTTCCATTAAAGAAACAAAAAAAGAAACGGAATCGTCTTTATCAGAATCATTTTCTAATTATGGGGTTTTGCCTGAACAATTAAGAAAAATTGATATTGTTGTTAAAGAACCAAGTGGTTTTCAATATTGGTTTTTATTGTCTCTTCCTTTTCTTATTCCCATTTTATTTATCTTGGCTTTTTTCTGGTTTATTTCTCGTCAAGTGAAGGGGGCTAACGTGCAGGCTTTTGGTTTTGGAAGTTCTAAAGCTAGATTTACCGACCCAGCTGACAAAAAAGAAAAAATTACTTTCAAAGATGTAGCGGGAGTTAAAGAAGCCAAAGAAGAATTATACGAAATTGTAGATTTTCTAAAAAACCCAAAAAAGTTTTTAGATATTGGAGCACAAATCCCCAAGGGAGTAATTTTAATGGGAGCTCCAGGGACAGGAAAAACACTTTTGGCTCGAGCAGTGGCTGGGGAAGCCAAAGTTCCGTTTTTTTCTATTTCTGGTTCAGAGTTTGTGGAGATGTTTGTAGGAGTAGGGGCCTCCCGAGTACGCGATTTGTTTAAGACAGCCAAAAAGACAGCCCCAGCTATAATTTTTATTGATGAAATTGATGCTGTTGGGCGAGTCCGTGGGACAGGCGTTGGAGGTGGTAATGATGAAAGAGAACAAACCCTCAATCAAATTTTGGTGGAAATGGACGGCTTTGATCCAAATGAAAAAGTAATTGTCATTGCTGCCACCAATCGCCCAGATGTTTTAGACCCAGCTCTTCTTCGTCCTGGTAGGTTTGACAGACGGGTTACTATTGATTTACCAGATCGAGTAGAGAGGGAAGCCATTTTAGAAATTCATTCTAAAAAGAAACCTTTTGCTGATGATGTTGCTTTGAAAATTATAGCTGAAAGAACCCCTGGTTTTTCTGGAGCAGATTTATATTCTCTAATGAATGAGGGGGCTATTTTAGCGGCGAGAGAAGAACGTAAAAAAATCTCACAATTTGATTTAATTCGGTCTATCGAAAAAGTCATGCTTGGACCGGAAAGAAAAAGTCATATTATTACAAAGAAAGAAAAAGAGATTATAGCTTATCACGAGGTGGGGCATGCTCTAACGGCTACTCTGTTGGAAAATGCAGACCCAGTTCATAAAATCTCAGTTATCTCTCGTGGGCAAGCAGCGGGTTATACTATTAAATTACCTGACGAGGAAAAAAGTTTGTATTCCAGAAAATATTTTTTGGATGACATTGGTGTTTCTTTAGGGGGTTATTTAACCGAAAAAATGATTTTTGGAGACGTAACCACAGGAGCATCCAATGACTTACAAGTAGCAACTAAATTAGCGCGGAATATGGTAACTAAATATGGGATGTCAGAAAAATTAGGACCGATTGCTTTTGAAAAACCAAGTAAAATGTTTTTACCAGATTATTCTCCAGGGAGAATTCTTTTTTCAGAAGAAACTGCTAAAGAAATTGATAAAGAAGTGGAAATAATAATAAAAGAAGTTCTTGAAAAAGTAAAAAAACTTTTAATGAATAATCGGAAAGTTATAGAGATGATTGCTAAAAAATTGATAGAGGTAGAAACATTAGAGCGTTTGGAATATGAAAAACTTTTAATCTTGAATGGAATTGAACCAAAGCAAATTTTTGGAGAGTCCGTTCTTCTATCGGAATCAGCGGACGAAAAATAGTACTTAAAGTTTAGCGATAATATAAATTGTAAATTTTGTGTTAGTTAAAGTTTCTAAAAAAATTATTTCAGTTATTTTATTGTTCTTAGTGATTTATCTAATGAATCATCTTATGGGGGCAGGAGTGAATAATTTAAATCTTGATGTGGACGATGTGAAGTTTGAACGAATTTTATTCGTTCCAGGAATCAATACTCCCAAGTTTTATTTAGCAAGATGGACGAAAGATTTGGAAACCAATTTTCCAACGAAGGAAATTATCTTTTTAGATGACTATATTTATTATTATTGGCAAGATGACAAAACAGAGGCTATTGTTGAGAAAGGAGTAAATATTTTAAATGACAATAAAGCGACTATTGTTATCGCTCATAGTTATGGCGGGGTTTTAGCGGAAACTATGATTGCCCAAGCTGAGAAGGCTAATGTAGTGAAATTAATCGCCATGGCCTCACCTCTCCAAATGAACGGTTTCGGGATAGATGAATCCAAAGATTTCTTACAAACTCCTGAAGAAATTGATGTCCCCACCTATAGTTTTGGTGGTTATATTGATCCAATTGTCTTATTTCCTCTTTCTAATTTAGATGATTCAAACCATAAAGATTTGTGGTCTGGACATAGTGGTTTTTTATTTAATAAAGATGTTAGAAAACAAGTTTTGGAATATGCTTTTGGAATTGAAGAAACAGAGGAAATTGATTAAAGGTGAATTTTGGGATAATATTTATCTGATGATGTGTGTGTAGCTCAGTTGGTAGAGCGCGTTGCTTCTAATTTCAAACGAGTATCATTGAAAATATGTGTGGGCGTGTAGCTCAGTTGGTAGAGCGCGGAGCTTATACCTCCGTGGTCCCAGGTTCGAGTCCTGGCACGCCCACAGATATTTGCAATTGATATGAGCGATGGAATTATATCGTAGATATACCTCCGTGGTCCCAGGTTCGAGTCCTGGCACACGCGCAAAGTTTTCAAAACAAATAAAATTGTGGCTATCACATAACCATAATTTTATTTCTATTCAAAATGAGTAGAGTCTTGAATTTTTTTTATTTTCTTTTTGATAAGAGGATATTTTTTTAGTTCGGGGTCAGCGGTAATGAGTTTTTGGGCTTCGGTGCGAGAGGCCTCTACCATTTTAATATTTTTAATGGCTTCCATTCCTAAATCGGAGATACCCCATTGTTTTTTACCCGTTAGTTCACCAGCACCACGGAGGGTTAAATCAAACTCAGCTAATTCAAAACCATTTTTAGCGGTTTGAAGGGCTTTCAGGCGGTCTAAAGTTTTTTTTGTTTTAGTTTCGCTGAAAATATAACAATAAGCTTGATGGTTACTTCTAATGACTCTTCCGCGAAGTTGGTGGAGTTGGGCCAAACCAAAGCGTTCCGCTCCTTCTAAAATAATTATGGTAGCATTGGGGACATTAACTCCGACTTCTACAACAGAAGTAGCGACAAGAAGGGTGATTTTGCCTTCGGCAAAATCACCCATCACTTTTTCTTTTTCAGTTGGTTTAAGTTTGCTATGAAGCATTCCAATTTCATAATTAGGGAAAATATTTTTCTTAAGATAAGCAGTTTCAGTCTTGACAGATTTTATCTGCAAGGCGGTAGCTTTGTCTGGGTCAGGTTCATCAATGCGAGGACAGATTATATAGGCCTGACGGCCTTTTCTTAATTCGATGCGAATTTCTTCATAAGTGTTATCTCTTTTTTCAGGAGTAACAATTTTTGTGATGATGGGTTTTCTTCCGTGGGGCATCCCTTCCAAAACAGTTAAATCAAGGTCACCATAAATTGTTAAAGCTAAAGTTCTAGGAATGGGGGTAGCTGTCATTGAGAGTAAATGAGGCATAATATTTTTTATCTCTGAATAGGGATCTGATTTTTGTGCCAATTTTTGTCTCTGTAAGAGTCCAAAACGGTGTTGTTCATCAATAATTACCAAGGCCAAGTTTTTAAAAATTACTGATTTTGAAATTAAAGAATGTGTCCCAATTAGGATAGGTATTTCTCCATTAGCCACCCATTTTAAAAGTTGGGCGCGTGATATTTTTGTCCAACCAGTGGGATTTACTTTGGATGGAAATTTGCGACAACCAGATGAAGTAATCAACCCGATATTGATATTGAGATGGGCAAAATATTGAATAAATGATTCAAAATGTTGTTTAGCCAAAATTTCTGTGGGCACCATATAAGCGGTTTGTAGTTTAGCGGAAGGTTGCCCTTGTGGTGAAGTTGTCGTAATTGCATAGACAGCGGAAGCAGCCACAGCAGTTTTTCCAGAACCAACATCTCCTTCTAACAACCGACTCATAGCATGGTCTTTTTTGAAATCGTCTAAAATTTGCTGGATAGATTCTTTTTGCGAGCGAGTTGGTTGAAAAGGAAATCGTCGGATGAACTTTTGTATATCATTGCTTGTTTTTTTAATTTGGAAAGACGGATAAGTTTGGTATTCTTTTTTTTGTTTAGCCCGAGCGAGTTGAATAAAGAAAATTTCTTCAAAAGCAAATCTTTTTCTTGCTGACAAGGCGTCAGATTTTTTCTGAGGAGAGTGAATCCAAATTAAAGCCGTTTTTAAAGAAGGTAAATTATATTTCTTAAGAATATCAGAAGGAAGAGAGTCCTCTGTTTTGTCCAAAAGACCTGTTTTGAAGATTTTTAATAGGGTGTGGTAAAACCATTTGGAAGTAATCCCCCGGCTCTCAGGATAGACGGGATAAATAAAACTGTCTGTAATTTTTCTACTAAATAAAGAGTTTTCGGTTGAAAGGGGGATGCTATCTAAATTTTTGTATTCAGGGTTGGCAATATAAAGTTGTTTATTCCTCTCATTAATAGTTCCTTGAAATTTAGCAGAGGAACCAACTGAAAGCATTTTAGCAATGTAGGGCTGACGAAACCAAATAGCTTTAATCATTCCAGTACTATCTTCTAAAAAGGCTTCTGTCATAGGGATTTTTTTTATAAAAGCCTTGCTGGTTTTGATACTTTTAACTTTAGCGTAAATAATGGGTTTATCTCCGACTTGCAAATCAGCGATATTTTTTAATTCAGTGGTGTCTCCGTATCTATTAGGAAAATAAAAAAGCAAATCTTCGATAGTTTTTAGCCCAATTTTTTTGAGGGCTTTTTTTTGAGGAAGAGTTAACCGAAACTGATCTTCAATCGTTGATTTTAAGTCCATACTTATTATTTTACCACATTGCTTTATTTTTTGTTTTTGCTAATATGAAAATATATATGAAGTGAGCATATAATTCTATGTCATTCGGGTTGTGTAAAAATTCATTTTTATAAATCCTCACTCGAAATTATGAAAAATATCTTAATAATAATTGGAATATTGATTGTCTTGGGAATTATTGGTTGGTATTTACCAAAGATGCCGGTAAGTCTTTCTCCCAGTGTAAGCGATCTTTCCAACTTAGAGGGAGACGATGTAGATTTATGGCAATCTTATGAGGATAAAGAAGCGGGTTTTTCTCTTAAATATCCTTATACTGTGACTATGGATGAAAAAGCTGGAAATTTAGTGTTATCAATAGAAAGTATCAAAATTGATGAATTAGATTATCCAGGTTTTGATAAAGAAGAAGTGCTTAATGATGTTCAATTTTTAAAAGACGGTCAACCTGGGACAAATTATTTTGACTGGTCTCTAGATGCCTCAGAAAAAATTAGAGATTTAGGTGGATTAAATGCTCAAGAGTTTATGGTTTTAGCTAGATTCGAAGTTTGTGATGTTGTTTTTGAAAGACAATTACTTTTTTATAATAATGGGTATCGGGTTTTAATCACCCTGAGGGAAGATAAAGATAATATCATTGATAATTTGCCTCAATATTTTGAAAAAAATGAAGAAAATTGTGGAACTGACGCCATTTGGAATTTTGAAAAACAAGAACAATTTTATCAGGAATTAGTGGCGAGCAAGAGTTTTTTTACTGCTCAAGAATGGTTTAATACTTTTGACAAAATTGTTGATACGATTGAAGTGGCAACTTCCAATTAAATTATTAGCGTTTTTTATTAATTTAATTAAGTTAAATCTATGTCATTAACTACCATAGAAATTTTAGCGACAATTGTAATAGTTCTTGCAATTGTTAAAATACTTACTTTATTATTCGCTCCCAGTTTTTTTGTAAATTTTGCCAAGAAAATTTATGGGTGTCCCAAAATGCTAAAAACAATTGCCTTTATTTTAGCGGTTATCGTTTTCTATTTTTTGGTTAAAGCAGGAATAACTATTGCTGAAATTTTCGCCATTTTCTTATTTCTGGCTTTATTAGTAGGAACTGGAATTGCGGATTATGGTAAAAATATTATTGAGAAAATCAATCCAAAAGATGTATTGAAAAAACAGTGGTTTCTGATCTTAATTTGGATAATTTTAATTATTTGGGGAATTTACGAAATCTTTTTTGTTTAAAAGCTTTAAAAAATACAACAAATGAACATTTCAACCTACCTATGTCGGTAGGTAGGTCAGCGGGGGTTTTGCTCAAAAAATGTTCGAACTTCCGCATTGCCGAGCGGACTTTGGTTTTGGATTTCAAAAATGCCTTTCAAATTGCGGAAAAATACCATGCCGAGGCGCTTTGCGCCGAGGCAGTTTCTTACGATTTCACAAAAAGTGAAAATTGGCGGTGTTTTTTGATTGATGTTC
>CAYWKC010000020.1:0-8147 GCA_964459145.1 uncultured Candidatus Saccharibacteria bacterium | reverse complement strand
CTACAAAATCAAAAATCCCAATGCTTTCGCATTGGGACTTAAGATTTTGTGGACCAGACAGGACTCGAACCCGCTACCTCCGCAGTGCAAATGCGGCGCTCTACCAGGTGAGCTACTGGCCCCTCACCTTAATTTTGTGATCTAAATTATACACAACCAGCAACAAAAGTAAATCCCGTTAGAGACAAGAATTAGAGACGAGAAATTGAAAATTCCTTGTCTCTAACGAGATAAATAATAAAACCTATTTTTCTGCCATTTCAATCAAATGTTCAAGAAAATCAGACAAGCTACAACCCACTGCCTTCAGAGATTTTGGTAAAAGAGAATTAGCAGTCAAACCAGGCAACGAATTTGTTTCCAAAAGATAAATTCCTCTCCGCGGTGAGACAATAAAATCCGAACGAGAATAATGACGCAACCCCAAAGATTGATGAGCTTGTTTGGCCAATTCTTGTAGTTGTTTCTTTTCTTCATTGGTAAAATTCCCAGGGCAAATTTCTTCTGATTCCCCACTATATTTTGCTTCATAATCAAAAAAATTACTGTTTAATTGAGGCCTAATTTCTATTGGAAGTAAAGTATAAATTGCTTCTCCTCTGAAATTATCAACTACCCCACAAGTGGCTTCCTTTCCATTAATATATTCCTCCACCAAAATCTTATCTGATATCTCAAAAGCTTTTTGGATGGCTCCCTCCAAATCATTAACTGTTCTGGACAAACTCATTCCCAAGGAAGAGCCTGCATTAATTGGTTTTACAATAACTGGCATCGGAAATGATTGAAAAATTTCGGCTATATTATAATTATCTTTCTCTAAAACAATGTCTATAGGAACCTTGATTCCAACTTTTTTAAATTCTTGTTTGGCCAAGACTTTATTCATGGCTAAAGCAGAAGGGATAGATTGAGACCCAGTATAGGGAACATCAAAAGTTTCTAGGATTCGCTGAATTTTTCCGTCTTCTCCATATTGCCCATGCATCGCATTGATTACCAAATCAACTTGATTCAAAATTTCTGAAGGTTTTGCTTTAGTTCCCCTAAAATACCAATTACCTTCTCGAGTAATACAAACATCCAACAAATCGTATTTATCGTCTGACAAATTATTCAATATCTCTTCCCCTGTCTTTAGAGAAACCTCATATTCAAAACTAGGACCACCTCGTAAAATAGCAATCTTTTTTCTTAACATTAAAAATAATTATATCACAAAAATTAAAATTGAAAGTATTATACATAAAAAACCTGAACTGCTTGATCAGTTCAGGGCACCTTCCATCTTTACTATGAAACAGTGCATATTTCATAGCTATCCTCAAGTCTATTAAAGTTGCCTAGGACTTTTTAGTGTTCCGAGGACGATAGCAATCAAACGGAGGCGATGGATGAAAGCATTATAGACATTAATCAAGCTGTTCTATAAGCTACACACAAAGGTTGCTGGGCAACTTCCGCTATCTACCAGTATAAATAGTATCCAAAAAGTGTCAATATAAAAAATGTGGCTATCGTATAGCCACAAATTTAAGAGTTTTATACCTAATACTTACTACCTACTTCTTACTACTTCCTTTCCACTCCTCTATTTTTTTGTGATGACCGGAGAGAAGGACTTGAGGAACTTTGTAATTTTTACCTTTGTGTTTGAAAACTTCAGGACGAGTATAAACTTCCGAACTGGATACACGATTTTCTTCCAACGATTCCATTTTATTTAACACCCCTTCTATCTGACGAGCCACCACATCAATCAAAATCATCGCTGGCAAAGCTCCTCCTGTTAATACATAGTTTCCAATCGAAACTTCTTGAGCTCGAAAAATTTTTCTCACCCGTGCATCAATTCCTTCATAGTTACCACAAATAATCACAATGTCTTTATAGCTTTTAGAAAGTTTTTTAGCGAATGGGGTATTGAACAATTTACCAGACGGAGAAAGAAAAATAATTTTGATCTTAGTTTTCTTCCCCACTGCTTTTTGAATAGCTTTAACTACTGGTTCAACTTTCATTACCATGCCTGGACCACCTCCGTAGGGTTTATAATCTACTCGCCCATCTTTAGTAAAATTTCTCGGATTATAAAACTTAATCTGAATTTTTTTATTTTTAATCGCCCGCGCCAAAATTGACTCACTCAAATACGACTCAAATGACTCTGGAAAAATTGTAATGATATGGAAGATCATAGTTTCCTTATTTCTTTTTCAATCTCTACTAACCTATCATATTTAGCCATCCTCTCTGGCTGGCTAGGAGAACCCGTTTTAATTCCATAAGCCCCTACTCCCACAGCTAAATCTGCAATAAAAGAATCTAGGGTCTCACCAGAACGATGAGAGATAATTGTTTTCAAACCAGCTTCATGGGTCAAATTAATTGCTTCCAAAGTTTCTGTAAATGTTCCAATCTGATTCGGCTTAATTAAAACAGCATTTATCATTTTTTCTTCAATTGCTTTTTCAATCATTTGCGGACTAGTCGTTGTCAAATCATCCCCCACCACTAATACCTCTCTATTCAGTACTCCGACTACTGAATTTTTTATTTTTTCTGTTAGTTGTTTGAATCCAACAAAATCATTTTCGGAAAAGGGGTCTTCCATGCTCACAAGAGGGAATTTTTTGACTAAACTTTCGTAAACCAACAACAATTCATCAGAAGTATATTTTCCCCCTAAAACAGAGTACCAAACTCCGTCAAAAAATTCCCCTGCTGCCATGTCAACTGCTAACTTATTATGCAATTCGGACAAAATTTCAAATGGTTCCTCTAAATTATCTGATTTGAACGAAAAACCACCTTCATCTCCCAAATCGATTTTCTTTCCCCTTTCTTTCAATCTTTTTTTCAACTGTTCAAACAAAACTTTCAATTGTTCAACTGGACCGGCTATATTCATACCATTACCTAACACAAACATATATTCTTGAAAGGGAAAATCGAAGTCCGCATGCACCCCCCCATTCAATACATTTACAAACAACCTAGGAAATTTAGACAAGTTATCCACAGAATCGTTAGTAACCGGGTTACTAAGTGATTGAATATATTGCCAAAGTGGTTGATTAGCCAGTTTTGCCTCTAATTTCAGAATAGTAAGACTTACCCCCAAAATGGCATTAGCCCCTAATTTTGATTTATTGTCTGTCCCATCTAATTCCAAAAGCAATTCATCAATCTGACGAAAACTTACCTCCTGACCTACTGTTTTAGGGGCAATGATTTCATTTACATTTCTGATAGCCTCATCAGCCGACAAGACTACCACTTCTCGTGAACCAGTCGATTTACCAGCAGGCACAGCCGCTTTAGCAGACAAATCTCCCGCCCAAATCTCTACTTCCAAAGTGTCTTCCCCTCGAGAATTCTTAATTTTATAAGCATTACATTTAGTAATTTTCATTTAATTATTTCTTTTTCAGGATATTAAAAAATCCACCTGACTTTTTCAATCGTTGTTCTGTGTCGTAAATAACTTCGGTACTTTTAATCACAGTATCAGGAGTTAAGGAAATACTATCAATACCACATTCTACTAAAAACTTCACAAAATCTGGATAATCGCTAGGAGCTTGTCCACAAATTCCTACTTTTATTTTACTTTTTTTCGCTTTTTTAATTAAATCGGCCAATAAAATTTTAACCGCTTCGTTATTTTCATTAGACACCCCTGCCACTTCAAAATTCCCTGCAGAATCTCTATCAATGGCCAAAGTAAATTGTGTTAAATCATTAGAGCCAATAGAAAAACCATCAAAAATCTCCGCAAATTTCTCTGCTAAAATTATATTCGCCGGCACTTCCGCCATCACATAGACTTCCAATCCGTCCCTCCCTCGTTCTAAACCATTTTCCGCCATAATTGCCAAAACCTTTTTCCCTTCTTCTATTGTTCGACAAATTGGGATCATCACTTTCAAGTTTTTCAAGCCCATATCATCCCGCACTTTTTTCAAAGCGACACATTCCATCTCAAAAGCTGGCAAAAAAGCTTTTGAATAATATCTTGCCGCCCCTCGCCATCCCATCATTGGATTGGCTTCAATCGGTTCATATTGATGTCCCCCAATTAAATTCGCATACTCATTAGTTTTAAAATCAGATAAACGCACAATCACATCCTTGGGATAAAAAGCCGCACAAATCGTTCCCACCCCCTCAGCAAGTTTATCCACAAAAAATTGTCGCTTATCCTCATAACCTATCGTCAAACTATCAATTTTATTTTTCACCTCGCCTTCTTGTTTATCATAATTAATCAAAACCAATGGATGAATTCTTATAGAATTATTAATAATAAATTCCAATCGTGCCAACCCTACTCCGTCATTAGGAATAAAAGAAGAAGCAAAAGCCAACGATGGATCACCAATATGCATCATTACTTTTGTTTTCGGTTTTTTTAGATTATCAACTTTGGTTTTTTTTATTTCAAATTCTAACTCTCCTTCATAAACATAACCATTTTCCCCTTCTGCACAAGAAACAGTCACCTTATCACCTGAATTTAATTTCTCCGTAGCATTATTTGTCCCCACTACACAAGGAATCCCTAATTCCCGAGAGACAATCGCCGCATGACAAGTTCTCCCACCCTTATCTGTTACAATCGCAGAAGCAATTTTCATAATTGGTTCCCAATCAGGGTCAGTCATTGTGGTTACCAAAATTTCTCCCTGTTTGAATTCACCAATTTGTTCAACATCTAAAATCTTATTGACTTGTCCTGCCCCAATTTTCCACCCCACACTCTGCCCCTCTACCAACACTTTTCTTTTACCTTGCCCGTCCGCCTTGGACAAATTAGGGTCCTTCATTTTATACTCTTCTATCACCGTCAAATCTTTTTGACTTTGCACCGTCTCAGGTCTAGCTTGCACAATATATAATTGTTTTTCTTCTCCATCTAAAGCCCATTCCATATCCATGGGTTGATGATAATGTTTTTCAATAAGAATACCCCAATCTGCCAACTGCAAAATCTGCTCATTAGTTAAAGAAAATTTTTGTCTATCTTTTTCATCCACTGGAATATTCTTAACTGGTCTATCAGCCCCTTTCGCAGAATCGTAAACCATTTTCATATTTTTCTCTCCCAAAAAACGAGAAATGATCGCTCGCGTTGGTTTAAAAATATAAAATTCATCGGGATTCACTCTTCCTTGCACAACATTTTCTCCTAACCCATACGCTGAATTAATAACTACTACATCTCTAAAACCTGATTCAGTATCAATCGTAAACATTACCCCAGAACTTCCTAAATCAGCTCTTACCATTTTTTGAACTCCTACTGATAAGGCAATAGAAAAATGGTCAAAACCTTTATCTTCACGATAAGAAATAGCCCGATTAGTAAAAAGGGAAGCCACACACTTTTTGACAGCGATAAGTAAATCCTCTCCCCCCCGCACATTCAAAAATGTTTCTTGTTGTCCAGCAAAAGAGGCCTCTGGTAAATCTTCAGCCGTAGCAGAGGAACGCACCGCTACGCTTAAATTTTCTACTCCATTTTCTTCTGATAACTTTTTATACGATGCTAAAATGTCCTGCTTTAAACTTTCAGAAAAATTCGCTTCCAAAATTAATTCTCTGGCTTGCTTTCCTTTTTCCATTAGATTCTCTATGTTGTGCGTATCCAAATCTTTAAAAATTCCTTGGATTTTTTCTTTCAAACCAGATTCTTCCATAAAAACATGATAGGCATGAGCTGTCGTAGCAAAACCATTTAAAACTCTTACCCCCTGTTTAATTAAATGACAATACATTTCACCTAAAGAAGCATTCTTCCCACCGACAATTCTAACGTCTTCTTTGCCCAATTGGTCAAAAAACAAAACATTTTTTTCTTCTTTTTGTGACATTTCCATTAATAAATTAATTTAATAATATAAGAATAATTATATCATATCACGAAGGAAAAACAGGGACTTTCACTGCCGAAATTTGACTTGAAAATTCGACTTTTATTTCTTCAAAACCAAATAAAAATCAGCCATATTTATTCCAGTCGGTCCTGTTTTTATTTGCCCTCCCACTTTTTTGAAAAAATTATAAGAATTATTGTTCTCTAAATATTCATCAACTTCTACCTTTTCTTTTTTTATCTCTTTTAATAACCCACCATCAGCTAAAGCTCCCGCCACATCAGTGTTATCAAGACCATCTGAAGCCACCGCCATAACTAACAAATCATCTGGCAAACCAGCACTAAGAGCTCCCAAAACAAATTCTTGATTTCTTCCTCCCTGTCCCTCTCCCTTAATTTGCACTGTCGTCTCTCCCCCCCAAATTAAACAAGATTTTGGAGAAATAGCTTGCTTCATCAAACTGGCTCCCAATTTTTTGGCTTCACCTTCCAACTCTTCTTCCACAAAAGTTTTATAACCTAAACTCTCAGCTTTTTCTTGCATAGCTGTTAGAGCCACTTTATTACTGACCAATAAAATATTATCCACCTTGGCAAATAATTTTAAATTTTTCGGTGTCTCTTTCAAAAAAGAAACATAATTATCTTCTCCATCTAATAATCCATCGCCTAAATATGATTCCAAAATAATTTTAGCATCAGCTTTGACTGATTCATCTTTAACAGTCGGCCCCGAAGCCACCAAAGAAAGATTATCTTGAGGAACATCCGAAAATATAAGGGAAACCAATTTAGTTGGGTAAACTAATTCAGCCAATTGACCCCCTTTGATTTGTGATAAATGCTTCCTTACAATATTTACCTCTCCAATAGTTGCTCCCTTCTTCATTAATCGTTGCGTAATTTGTTTTAATATCTCACTGTCAATTCCTTCCACAGGAGCACATAACAAAGAAGAACCCCCTCCAGAAATAATTGTAATTATTAAATCATCTTTCTTAACTTCTTTTAAAATTTTTAAAATTGATTTAGTAACTAAAATATTTTGTTCTGAAGGAAAAGGGTGGGTTCCTACTTCTGATTTTAATTTTTTAAATTGGGCTGGCGCTATATCAAGAACAACCCCATCCGTAATTTTATCTCCTAAAATATTTTCTAAAATTTCGGCTGATTGATTAGCACATTTACCTAAGGCAATCACAAAAATCCGCTGATAATTTTTTAAATTATATTTTTTATCTTTAATCTTTAAAAGATTATTTTCCAAAAAAACACTCTCTTCCATCATCTTCTGTGTTCGAACAGATTGATAACCAACCTCTAAGATATCCAAAGCATCTTGTCTCAAAGGATTAGTGGCTAATTTTTTAAAGTTTTTGATAATTGTTAGCTCCATATAAATTATTATATTACAGATACAACAAACAGGCGACTAAGAAGTCGCCTGTTCCAACAATTAAAATTTTATTTTGTCGCTTCATTTGGACAAGCTTCAAATTCACAATCTGGAGCTACTCTTCCCACAAAAGATCCGTCCGAACATTCCTTCGCCTCTAAAGTACAAGCCATCATTTCTCCTTCATTATTCATCAAAGATTCATTGGCTCCAGGAACAACTCCACAAGATTCATCCCATTCGTCTTCCCACGGTCTTAAACATTCTCCTTTGGCCTCACACCAAGCATACCCAGCTGAGCCAATACATCCATGTTCATCTCTATCTCCACCTAATAAAGGTGCTTCAACAGTGGCTGGTTTCTGTAAAAAGAAGTAAACACCTACGATGACTAAAACTACAATAATAAGCAAAAGTAATATTTTTTTGTAACTCATGTTAATTTTATCTCTTCACTAATAATAATATTTATTATATCATAACCTTAATATAATCAAACAAATCAAACCACCCTTTACCGAATCGTCTAATGGTAGTCGCCTCTTCGGCGATCCGCCTTGGGCGAAGACATCAGAAGTGTTTTTTTAAATAAAAGGTGAGTATTCAATAATTTAATTATTGCCGAGTCGTCTAATGGTAGGACACATCCCTCTGGAGGATGTTATCTAGGTTCGAATCCTAGCTCGGCAACATAAAATAGTTAGACCCTGATGCGGTAGCATTAGGGTTTTACTATTTTACTTGCCGAATAGGATTCGAAAGTCGGACTGAGCGAAGCGAGGGAGACGGGGTCGCAAACACTTAGTAGATTTTGAGCAAAGCGAAAAAATCTACTTAGTGATTTGTGGCCGAATCCTAGCTCGGCAACAT
>CAYWKC010000019.1:5308-14188 GCA_964459145.1 uncultured Candidatus Saccharibacteria bacterium | reverse complement strand
AAGCAAAACCACTCTAAATAAAAGAAAAGCTGAATTATGAATGCCAAGATTTTCTAAAAACCAAATTGATTGCTCCTCCAGAACTTGATATCCATAATTACTATAAACAAACAGTGGGTGGAATGTTCCTTTCCAACCAAAAGGATTAACAAAAGTTGCCAAAAAAACAGTTCCTAAAAGAGTTCCTATTAATGTTAACGATTCTTTTCTTTTTCCCCAATAAAAAACCCCTTTTTCTAAGAAGAAAGCTCCTGTAATAGCTATTCCTAAAAAGAAATAAATATGAAGATTTACCCAAATTACCTCCACAAGGGGTAAAAGCCAGAGCCATTGAGATGAAATCTTTTTATTTTTCCAAGCCCACAAGATGTAAAAGAAAATTCCAGAAAAAAAACAACTAAAAATTTCTGGTCTTATTTCTTTACGATAGGTTATCAAAGGAATTAATATTAATGACAAAAGGGTCGCCACAGTCAATCCAGCTTCTTGTTTAGCCATTTTAAACAACAGCAAAAAAGTGGCTAAAATTAAGAAAATTACAAAAAAATGTAAAAGAATAAAACCCCCAAGAGCTTGTAAAAGAAAAAAAATTATTCCTGTCCCCCAATGATGATTTAGAAATGGATATTGAGAGTAATTAAGTGAGTAAAGGTTTGTATTTAAAACTCCTTGCCAATTTCCAGCAAAAAATTGTTCTCCATTTTGAACAAAACGACCTAAATCGGCAGTGACGAAATCAAGTTGCTGAAAAAGAAAAAAACAAGCCCACAAAATCAGAAAGAGGATTGTAAAATATTGAATATATTTTTTGTTTATCCCATTAGAAATTTCCATTTTTTAATTTAGTGAGACTTACTTCTAATAAGATTTGTCTGCATAAACCCAATTATTTAAGAAAAATTCAAAAGAACCTTTTCTGATATCTGCCTGTTTAAAACCTATACGTTGCAAATTATCCATTATTCTATAATAATTATCTTTACCTTTGTGGTCTTTGATTTCGTCCGGACTAACCAATCGCAATTTTGACATTAATTTTAGAAGACCATCTGCCCAAGGAGAAGGAGTTGTCAAAATAAACCGACCGCCTTTCTTGAGAACACGTTTTACTTCACCTAAAATAAATTCTACTTTGTCACTTTCAAGATGTTCAAGAACAGCCAACATAACAACTACATTAAAAAAATCGTCGTTAAAGGGTAACGGCTCTCCTTTTTTTATGTCAAAAAGCGCTAAATTAATATTTTCATTATATTCATCTTTTTTTAATGACGAGTCCAGCCCAAATTTTTCTTTAAATTGAACCTTCAAAAGAAAAGTTGGAATGGTACCGCAACCAATATCTAAAACTCTCCCTTCTCTTAAGGAGATTGGAATCAATTTATTAGCCATCTTAGTTCGTTGGTGAGCTAAAAAATTTTCTAGCAGACCAAATCCTCTTGTCGGTTTTAAATTAAACATAAATTCATTCTATCAAAAAATAATTCTTTTTTCATCTTCATTTTTGAAACCCGATAGGTTTTCTCCTCTTATAATTTCACCTTTTTGTTTACCAAACTTTTGGAGAAAAATAAAATAACCACCATAAATGCAAAGCACCAACCAAACAGGAAAGAAAAAGACGCTTAGTGAAGCAAAAGGTAAATTAGCAAAAAATTCTACCACCTTCAATTCATAAGAAAGTAAAAAATAAGTTACATAAGAAAAAGGTAAGGCTAACCAAGCAGAGAAAAAACTAAGGACACCTGACAAAAAACCAAATAACATTGTTAGGGGAATAAACATAAGAACTAATAAATTAACAAAAACCGCTACAATAGATAATTCCCCCATCATATATAACAACAGAGGTAAAACAAAAATTTGAGTTGAAATGGTTGCTGAAATTGTTTCCCGCAAATAAAATTTTGTTGGAATAAAATTAAAAAACTGACTCAGTTTAGGAGAGAGAAGAATTAAACCCAGAGTCGCCATAAAGGAAAGTTGGAAAGATGGGTCAAACACTACAATTTGGGGATTGTGTAAAACCATAACAAACCCAGCTAAAAAAAGTGCTCGAGTTGTGTCATTAATTCGACCAGTGACTCTCGCAAAAATAACCAACAAAGCCATCAAAGAAGCCCTTATGATAGTGGCCGAACCACCTACCATAATCGCAAACAAAATAATACTTAAAGCTCCCAAACTTGTTCCAACAATTTGAGGAAGGAAGGAAAGCATTCTCAAAATAAATTCCGCTATAATTGTCACATTATAGCCAGACAAAACTACAATATGAATTAAACCGACTTTCCTAAAATCATCTTGTAATTTTTGCCCTAATGATTGTTTAGTCCCTATCAATAATCCCCCCAAAAGAGAAACTTCTGGTTCGGGAATTGTTTTTCTGACTTCCTCTAAAAAACTCCTTTTAAAAAGGAAAAGTTTTTCCTTAATGAAATTACCATTGTTTTTAGAAAGTAAATCTACTTGAGGGTAAAACATTTGGTAAAAAATTCTGTCCTTAGCTAAATATCTAACATAATCAAATTCACGTCCGCTGTTAGTTAAGAAATTTTCTGGCTTTTGCAAAATGCCAGAAAAATTAATTTCATCGCCATACTCAAATTGAGGATAATGTTGAACAGTTAATAAAATTTTAATTCCACCGAGGTCTAGAGAAGACAAATTTTCTGAAGTTTTGATTTCTTTCATCTCAACAGTTAATTTTGTGTTATCTTCACGCTCATCGGCTTCGTCGATAACGACACCAATAATTGAAATTTTTTGTTCAGCTAAATTATTTAGTAGTTGAACCCCTTGAGTTTCACTAGAAAAAGAACATCTTAATAAACCCAAACCAAAAAAGAAGATTAAAAGTGGTAAAATTAAAAAACTTTTCTTACTGTGAAGAGAGAAATCCAAGAAAAAAGTTATCCCCCAAACCACAAGGGATAAAAAAATCCAAAATAGACCAAAATAAAAGTCTCCATCTACAATCGAACCAAAAGCTACCCCCGCCACAAAGCTTAAAACAGACAAGTAAAAAAAGGAGTATTTCATCCCTTTAAGCCACCTCTCTATCCATAGCTTCATTAGCCATTCTATCAGCTCTTTCATTTTCAGCTCTTGGAATATAAATAAATTTTATATCTCTAAAAGATTTTACAATTAGATTATGAACTTTTATGTATTGAGAAAAAAGAGTTTCTTCTTTAATTTGATATTCCCCACTTAACTGTCTCTGAACTAACTGGCTATCCAGTTTAACAACAACCTCCATCGCAAGTAAATTTTTACCAAAAATTTTTTGAACTGTTTCCAGCCCTATAATTACCGCTTCGTATTCAGCCCAATTATTTGTTTGTTTCCCTAAAAATTTTGAAACTGCTTTTATTTCATTGCCCCATTCGTCATAAACAACAGCCCCTGCTCCAGCTTTTCCTGGATTACCTCGAGATCCCCCATCTGTAAAAATTATAAGTTTGTTATTTTGCATAAGACAATTATAACAAGAAATCTAACAAACTAAAAACAAATTTTATATAAGTTCGGATTTTCGAATGTATTGTTTTTGAAAATGGTATGGGCTTGGAACTAGGTTTCCAAAAACAATACATTCGAAAATCCTTACCAATAAAATAACTGTATTCCTCAAAAGAAATCTAACAGGAAGTTCTAAATTCTAACCTATGTAAAATTTTCTAAATTATTTCAACAATTCTCAATCTTAATTCATTTTTTCCTCCAAAGACATTTTTTTCAAAATTAGCCAAAAAACTTAGACTATCACCCATTTGCAAAGAAGATTTTTTGTCTTTTATTTTTTGACTAAAAAAATCAATGGCTTTAATCTTGTGTTGATTACCATTTGCAAAAACTAATTCCAAATGATTAGAGGTCTTACCAAAAACTCGTATCTGCATTATACGAATATTTTCAAATAAAAATAAAGGTTTAGGATTTTCTGGACCAAAAGGAGCTAATTGTTCAATATATTTATAATTTTCCCAATTAATATCTTCCAGAGATAATTTTTTATCAACAAAAATTTCTTCCACAGGATTTTTGTCTGCAATTTTTTCCCACGCTTGCCAAAGTTTTTCCTCAAGAAAATAAATCTGCTCAGAAACAATACCAAAACCACCAGCAAAACGATGTCCTCCACAATAAGCAAAGACACCCTCTTCCACCAAATTCATTAGTTTCATCAAATCAATTGTTTCAGACCGACACGACCCGCAATAATGACCTTGCTCATCAGTCCCCCAAACAAAACAAGGTCTCTTGTAAAAATCCTTAAGTGAGGAAGCAATCAGACCCGATAAACCTAAGTTCCAATCCGTGTGACCAACAACTATCATCTCTTTCAAACCCTTTTCTTTAATTTTTCTTTTGGCTTCCCGCACTGCTGTCGCCATCAAAGTTTTCCTCTGGTTGTTTAATTTGTCTAATTGGTCAGCTAATTTACCCGCAATTACTTCGTCACCAGTAGAAAATAAATCAAAAGCAATTCGTGGGTCAGCTACTCGTGAAGCGGCATTGATACGGGGGGCAAGCATAAAACTGATATCATCTTCAGTGAGAAATTTTTGGTCAACCTTCATCTTTCTTAAAAGTTTCATTAGGCCAACCCGAGGTGATTTTTTCATTACTAATAAACCATATTTTGCAAAAATTCTATTTTCTTTTTTCAAAGGAACCATATCAGCAATTGTGGCTAACCCAACCATATCTAACAACCATTTCTCCCAACCCTTAACTATACCGAAATCTCCTTTTTCAATTAAAGCTTGAATAAGTTTAAACACTACTCCCGCTCCACATAACATCTCGTCTGGGTAATCATCACCTGCTTGTTTAGAATTTAAAATCACTAAAGCGGGGGGGAGCTCTCCCCCATTAACCAAGTGGTGGTCAGTGAGAATTACATCAATTCCCTTGTCCTGAGCTAACTTAATTTCAGTAATATTAGTTATTCCACAATCTATAGTTATTAAAACTTCAACTCTCTCCGAGATAAATTTTTCTACTGCTTTTGTATTAAGTCCATAGCCTTCTTGTAAACGATTAGGAATATAGTTTTGAAAATTTAAAAAACCGATTTTTTTAAAAAAATCATTTAAAATCACAGCTCCTGGAATTCCGTCAGCATCATAATCACTATAAATCATCACTTTGTGATTCTTTTGAATAGCTTCTAACAATCTCTCAACTGCTATTTGCATTCCCTTAATTAAAAACGGATTAAAAATTCCCTCCTCATAGTCAAGATTTAAAAATGATTCCGCTTCGGTTAAGGTTTTAATCCCCCTTGAAAAAAGGAGATGATTTAATAAATTTGGATATTTTTTTAGTTCCTCTTTAATTTCCTTAGAAGGTTCTTCTTTTAGAGTAATTTTTCTTCCCATTTTTGTATTTTATCATATAATAAAGAGATGACTGATTGCCTATTTTGTAAAATTGTGTCGGGAGAGATTCCTTGTCATAAAATTTATGAAGACAAAAATTGTTTGGCTTTTTTAGATATAAATCCAGTTAATTTAGGGCATACTCTTATAGTTCCTAAACAACATTCTAAAAACATTTTAGACATAAATGATAAAATACTTAGGGAAGTGATAATTGTTGTTAAACAATTATCAAATAAAATAAAGAAAAATCTTCAGTGTGACGGAATAAATATAATGATAAATAACGAGTCAGATGCTGGACAAATTATCCTTCACACTCATATTCATATAATTCCTCGCTTTAAAAAAGATGGTTTTAAACATTGGCCTAGTAAAAAATATAAGGATGGTGAAGCTGAAAGTTTTGTTAAAAAAATTATAGAATTTTAAGAAATATAAAATTGAAAACATCCATTTTAATAGGGAGATAAACACTTAACCCCTCTAAAATGGATGTTTTCAATTTTATATTTCTTCTTTATTTATATTTTATCTTTTATTTTCTATTGCCTCAATCCCAATTAGAGTACCTGTCGCCACATATTCTAACATGGCTCCTCCCCCCGTGGAAATAAAATCAAATTTTTCTTCTAGCCCCAATTTAGAAATACAATGTTCCGTATCACCTCCCCCAGCGATTGAAACTGCGCGACTATCTGTAATATCGTGAATCAACTTAAAAGTAGCTTCCGAAAAACCCTTTTCATAGTCACCTAAGGGACCATTCCATAAAATAAATTTGGAATTATTAATTAATTTTTGTAGTTCTAAAGATGTTTGGGGACCAATATCTACCATCCTCTCCTCAGACAATACTTCGTTAGGTTTTCTTACAGAAACTTCTGTCTGCCCTTCAACCACAACATCAATAGGCAAAATAATTTGTTTGTTTTCTAATAAATCAGACAAATTAGAATCTCCGTCGGAAATTAATGACTGGCCTATTTCAAAACCTTTCGCCTTAAAAACATCGTTGGCTAAAGCTCCTCCTACAAAAATATAATCTGCTATTCTTAAAAACTTTCTAATAAAAGGAAGCTTCGTTTGTAGCTTATTTCCACCTAAAACAAATAATCGTGGAGAATCAGTTTGAAAAACTTTTTTTAATTCTTCAACTTCGCTAGCAAAAACAGGTCCAAAGTAACTTTTCATTAATTTAGGAAGACCAACTATAGAACTATGCTGGCGGTGAGAAACAGCAAAGGCCTCATTAACATAAATATCTCCCTGCGAAGCTAACTTTTTAACAAACTCAATCTTATTTTCTTCTTCTCCTCTAAACTGCCTCAGGTTTTCAAACAAAACAATATCTCCCGCTCGCATTTCATTAACTTCTTTAATCTGGTTATTTTTAAAAATATCTTTTACAAAGGTAATTACAAAGAATTTTCTCAAATATTCACAAACCGGCGACAAACTTCCTGATTTTTTTCTACCTAAATGACTTAGGATAATTGTTTTAGCTCCTTCCTTTTGCAAAAAATTAAGCGTGGTTAAAATTTTTTCTATTTTAAAATTATCAATAATTTCCCCCATTTCCATTGGGACATTCAAGTCCAACCTCAAGAGAATTTTTTTGTTTTTTAATTTCCCCTTTTGTTCAGTAATAATTTTCATATAAAATAAATCTCAGACATTGTTAACTACTTCTAACAGTTTCTTAAACTTTTCTTTGTTCAAACTTTCTCTCCCTACCAAAAAACCATCTACATCTGTAGCAACTAACTCCTCAACATTTTTATAATTCACCGAACCGCCGTATAAGATTTCTACATCTTTAAAGTCGTTTATATTATACTTATCAACCAAAACCTTTTTAATAAAAATCACTACTTCCTGTAATTGTTTATCGGAAATAACTCCCTCGGCTTCTTTCCCAATCGCCCAAATCGGTTCATAAACAATTAAAATATTTTTTAGATAATTTTTGCTTACCCCTATTAGAGAATTCAAAATTTGTTTTTTCAAAAAACCAAAATATAAACCGTCCTCATCTCTTTTTGATTCACCAATACATAAAACAACATTTAAATTATTTTTAAGAGACAATTTTATTTTTTGGTTAATAAGACCATCTTCCTCACCTTCTTTTCTACTTTCAGAATGACCTAAAATAACAAAATCTACCCCACTTGTTTTTAACATAGAGGGTGAAATCTTGTTTACCCAAGGACCCTTTTCCTGTTCAAAGCAATTCTGAGCTCCTAAATAAATTTTAGTAGAAATACTTTTTAATTCTCCCAAATAAACAACAGGCGGGCAAACAATTACCTTTGTCTTTTTTAACTTCAAAACTTGTTTTTTTATCCCTAAGAAAATTGATTTAGCCTCACGAAGAGTCGTCGGATTCGTTTTCCAATTAGCAACTACAATTTTTTTCTTCATACATTAGTATGTTATCTTCTTTTCACCTAAGATTCAATCCAACTTTCTAATAGGGTTCATAAATAGGAATGGTTTTCTTAGAACCGATAGTAATTTCTACCGACTCTGAATTTCCATTAACTATCGCCGTCTTGTCTCCTTCAAAACGATAGGAAGCGAAAAATTGAGCTAGTGATTTAATTCCATTAGTAAAATAATCCGTAAAAGTCAGGGTTCCAGGAGCAAAAGCTGCTTCATTAGTTGTCTCATCTCCAGGGGATTCTGGTAATCCTGACAAATCAGCCGAAAATGAAATCGGACTATTATAACCATTCCAAGAAACTATCCCTAACTCAACATCTGGTTCCGACCAATCTCCCCCACCAGCAAAGTCAACTTCTACTTCAGTCGGATTAGCTGACAACACAAAGTAACCAAGCGGACGATAGGTCGCGATAACTGGATAACCCAATTGATGGTAACAAGTAAGGGTATAGGTAGTTTCTTTTAGGATTACCTTATTAACCAAAAAATCACTCACGGAAGCACAACCTTCTCCTGAACAAACCTTGGTCTGGGACCAGCCTGTATCGGTAGCTAAATCACAATTAACAACTTTTTCTGTCTGCCATTCAGCTTTTGGTTTAAGACCCGTCTTCTGGTTACTAATTTTGAAACTCCCTTCAACAATTTCTGGAGGATCTGCCACCACAGTAATTAAATCCGTGGAACAATTTGTTGAACCACCTAAACCAGAAAACGTCCCAGTATAAGTTATGTCTGAGGTTTCAGAGACAACTGGGAAAACAGCTTTACTACTACTTGCAACAAATGGTGATATCTGTCCCACCCCACGATTAATTTCAGCTGAATTAGCATAAGTCGAAGTCCAAGACAAGCTTGTAGAGTCTCCCAAGAAAACAATGTTTTTTGATGAGTCAAGGGAACAAATTGGAGCGTGTGGGGTAACAACTCCTCCACAATTAACAACACATCCTCCGCCACCACCAGTAGTGCTTGAATTAGTCATACAAGTCCCTACTTCGCCAGTATTATCCTTAACGGTAAAAGTACAAGATTCTGT
>CAYWKC010000019.1:0-5208 GCA_964459145.1 uncultured Candidatus Saccharibacteria bacterium | reverse complement strand
GTGGACCATTACAAGAATACTTAGCTAAAATAGCATTGGTTGAAGAACTCCAAGTTGCTGTGCTTGAACCGGGAGCAGTTATGCTTGAAGGGGTAAATTTTAATTCACAACTAAGTTTTTCAATAGGTTTAATAGTTAAAGAAGCACTGCAAGGAGAGCCTGCTACTCCCGAACCATTTTTCACTGTAAGAGTAGCTAACTCCGGCCCAGCTGGGCTAAATTTAAACGGTCCCCAAGATGAATTTGAGGTAGCAACATCACCACTCCAATTAGTTAGTCCAGTAGCTACAAGAAAAGCAGAAGTAGCATTAGTAGAAGACCATTTTAAATAAACTTCTTCGTTTACATTCACACTACTAACATTTTCGCCATCACTATCAATCCATCCAATATTACAAGTGGCTGGCTTATCAGCGACAGTATAAGTATAGGTTTTGGAACCAATATACCTAGCTCCTTTTTCGAAAAGTGACCCCATAAAATCACTCCCAGGGACTGTCCGACCACTATATTTAGGAAAAACAACATTCCTGCACCAATCAGAAGCTTCGATCATTTCCGTAAAGCTCACTGAAGAATCTGGCTCCTTTGAAACACAAAGATCACAATCTGTTCTTCCACCACAATTTATTGATGCCCCGTAAATACTCTGACGAGTATAACAGTCATACGATATATTGATTTGCCAATTAACATCAAAATTTAATTTAACTGTATGTGTTCCTGAAGTAGTCTTTTTTGAAAAAGAAGTGGATTTTCCTTCACCAAGGTCACTAACAAAAGAATCATCGTGATAGACCTCAACAATCCAGTCGAAATCACCGTTATTGCTACAAGCGGCATAAGACGCGTTCTGAAAAGCAATATTTATGCGATCGGAGCTATCATTATAATTATATGTATAAGTTACATCACCAATCGGTAACCCCAAAGGGTCTCGTCCTGAGACCCAAGTTGCTGCTTCCGCTATATTTGCTTTACCAAATATCGCTATTGTCCCTAACAACAAGAGTAAAATTAAAGCAGGAGGTGTTCCTATTTTTTTCTTCTTTAAGAAGAAAAAAGATAACCCCCCCAAAATGAGCAGAGCGACAACTATCAAAATAATCATCAAATATAAATCTTGATTATCCTGATTTATTTTGAAAATAGCTTCATCCAATAATTGTTCACCTGATTTGATAGTTAAAGAAACTTTGGGGGTTTGACAATCTTTAAGAATCGGAACTTCTATAGTAGTTAGACCGAGAGGAGCCATTGTAGGAGTGTGGTAAAAAGAATCAGAACAACCTTTAATTTGACCTTCAATAAAAATATCGTTTAGGGCTGTCCCTTCGCTTGAACGAGAACCATAAAAGTCATCAGCAGAAGAAGTCCAATAAAAAGAAACTTTTGCCACATCACCTTTGCCATAGACTTCTTTATCTAATTGAATATTTTGAATGGTAGCACTGCCCCCCTTAACTACATAATGAAGAATAACTGGGTTAGAAATTTTTTCCTGTGTCTGGTTAATTTTAGTTAGTGATAAAACCGTATCGTAAGCCTGTGGCATTCCCGGTTTTGAAATCTCAAAAGCTAATTCCTTCGTTTCTCCTGCTTCCAAACTAAAAGTTCCTTGATCTAACAGCTCCACCTCAATTTTTTCTCCAAAAGTGGAACGACGATAAGTTTCAAAAATTGGACTGATTTCTACTTTTTCATCAAAATAATTAGAGACGGAACAATTTAATATTAAACTTTCTTCAGAAGAGACATCCACTCCCCAATCTAAACCATAATGTTTATTTTCTTCTTGAACAGTCGCATAACAAGTCTTCCCATCTATAAATAAATACTGATTAGTTCCATTCAAAAAAACACTTCCAACTGTCTCAAAAGATAGAGAAATTCCAGCCTCATTCTCTGCCACTAATTGCAAGCTATATTCTCCTTGTAAAAAGTCAGGGGCAGTATATTTTATTCTTTGAGAGAGAATCTCATTTTCACCTAAACTAACAACTTTATCATAGACTTTCTCATCTATGATTTCCCCTCCCTTTAACAAACGAACCCCATACTTAATACCAGACTGAGCTCCTTGCCCATTGGTTAAATCAAAAGAGATTGTCACTTTATTGCTCTCATAAGACATAGCTGTCTCACGGAGATTAACCTCTATAGAGAAACCGTCCTCCGCCTGAACCAAAGAAAAGGTCGCTCCCACAAAAAAGAGAGTAGCGAGTGCCACTTTTCCCCAAAAACTTAATTGATTCTTCATAATATTTTTCTTATATTAATATTAAAATTTTTAATAAATCTATCTCTATTCCTAATAATTATTATAACATGACCAGCTAATCAACCTATTTATTTGCACAAAAGATGTGGACAAAAAATATTTTCAAAAACTTCAATTTTTTAAAACTTTTTCAATAGACACCAAACCCTGAACCGCTTTGAAGAAAATCTCTTCTTTAAGAGTTAACATGCCCTCTTCTCTCGCCCGTTTTTCTATTTCACCAACAGTTGCTTTCCCCCTAATGAGTTCTTTAATCGCTGGACTAATTTTCAAAACTTCCCCTACCATTATTTTTTCTTGCCCGACTTGTCCGTCAACCTCTGGTTGATTAGGTACCGCAGGTTTAGGGTCACCGTTTTGTCCAATTGATTTAAAAAATTTTATCTCTGACCACGGTTTTTTCTCAACTAAAATATTTTCTTCAATTAAAGCTAACATCACTTTCTCCAAATCTACATCTCTAGAAATCTTTTTAATTTCTGAGACATTTAAATAATATTCTTGTCTCTCTCTAGATAATTTTGGAATTAACTTTTGTAAAATAACCACATCTAAACTATCCATAATTAAGGCAGTTTCAATCCTATCCCGAGCCACTAATTTAAAAACAATTTCAGATGATGATTTTAAATTTGTTTTGATAACTACTGGAGCAAAACGGTCTTCGTTAACAATGTTTGATAATTTTAAGAGACTGTTAACTGAATGGTTAGAATCCAATTCTTTGATTTCATCTACAGCCACGACATCACAATCTTGTTTTGATAGTTGTTTAATTCCTTCTAAAATATCAAAACCAATTTCTGGTTTGGTGACAACTTGACTTATACCTGCCATTGAAAAACCAATCGTTCCTTCTATGGTAGAAATACTTAAATGAGGATTTTTTAACAAATCAAGAATAGTATAAAAAGTGGTAGTTTTTCCGCTATGTTCTGGTCCAGCAATCAACATCAATTTTCTCCTCTTATTCAAACTGGAATATAACAAATCCAAAGCTCTCCCGTGAAAACCAACTGCTTCCAAAGAAAAGCCAGCGTCTCCAGTTTGCAAGACATTCAAAACAATTCTTTCCCCCCAAAAAGAAGGAATAATGTGAAGACGAAAATCTATTTCTTTTCCATCAAAACCTAATTGAAATCGCCCCGCTTGACAGAGACCGATTATATCTAATTTCAAGTTAGCCAAAACTTTCATTTTTAAAGCTAAAACAAAAGCCGATTTTTTGGGTAAAACCATGGCTGGATATAATTCTCCACTAATTCGATATTTGATTAAAACATTATCTTCTTGTGGTTCTATATGGAGACTAGAAACTCGTTGAACCAGAGCATGCCTTATTAGTAATTCAAAAACCGCACTAATTTGTTTGCTTCTGGCTAATTCTAAAATGGCCTCCTGCGATAATTCTTTAAGCGAATCTTCTGAAAAAGTTTGAAAGGAGAGCAACCCCTTTTGGATTGACAAACCATATTCATTTTTCAATAGCTCTTGATACTGTAAAATTGCTTTATTCAAAGAAGACCTGTCTGTCAAATAAGGAACTATTCTTAAGCCAATTTCTTTTTTTAAAAAATCAATTTTCTCAAGGTCTTCTAAATCCAAAAGAGCAATTTTCAAATTTCTCTCATCTTTGGCGAAAGCAATGACATTATACTGTCTGACAATCGGTTCTGGGATGATGGTTAAAACACTCGGTTCAATTATTTGCTGACTTAAATCAATAAAGGTCACTCCAGTGGCTTTCATCTGGACATTTTGTAATTCTTGTTCATTAAGAAGACCTTTCCTAAATAAGACATGACTAGTTTTTATTCCTCTTTTTTCAGCTTCTCGTTCCGCCAAAACAAAATCTCCTGGGTCTACTAACCCTAATTCTAAAATTAAGTTTTCTACTTTGTCTTTATCTACAAACATGCTAATTAAAGACCTTCCGTCTCTTCTATATTCAGGGAAGGCATAAATTGTATATCTATTTCACTGGCTGTAATTTGTTTGGCCTCTTTAATGTCTTCCTCTGTTGTCACCGTTATCTGTTGGCCAACTTGAAGTTTGTCTGAACTAATTTTTTTCTTGATAAACATCTCTGGAGGGGTGATTGGTTCTGGCAATTTTTCTGGTTCATCCAATTGTTTTTGTAACCTATCATTAAAACTACTCATTTCTTTTTGGAATTCTTCTGTATCTTTTTGAACCAATTGATAAACTTCCGCTTGACCTATATCAACAACTCTAATATCCAATTCTGGATCGGCTAAAGGATTTAATGGCTGAATTTTCAGAGTTATTTTCCTACCTTCTATTTTTTGAATATTTCCATTAACAGCTTTTATTTCTATCCCTTCGCCAAGCATTGGGGCAAAACCACTCTCGGCTAATCTTTTTTCGGCTGCTTCCCAACCTGCTTGAAAAGTATTTTCGCCACTTGTAAAAACTGCCCACTCCCTCAGAGGGATTATTAAAGAGCTACCATAACCCAAAACTAAAAATACAATTGCTATTAAAATCAAAGTTGTTGTTTGTTTAGACATATAATTATTTGTTGTTAATATTAATTTAAATTCGCATTATTGACCCTTTCCAGTTCTTCTATCCTCTTTTCCAAAGAATCTATTTTATCTTGTTGGTCAACATATTTATTAAATAATTCCTTAATCGCCTCAATTATTGGCGACACCAGATTAGCATATTGAACAGCCTTTAATCCTGTTTCTTCATCTGTCATCACTACTTCTGGATAAATTTTTTCTACCTCTTGAGCAATTAGACCTAAGTTGGTTTTGGTTCCACGTTCATCATCTTTCCACTTAAAAGAAATCCCTTGCAATTGCAAAATTTTGTCTAATGGGTTGTTTAATTTTTGGATATCTTTTTTGAGGGTAATGTCTGACCAAGGAGCGGCAGAATCATAATAAATAGTATGAACA
>CAYWKC010000018.1:0-14540 GCA_964459145.1 uncultured Candidatus Saccharibacteria bacterium | reverse complement strand
CCGGTAGGCGCACACGTTATGCAAAAACGGAGCGGAGCGGAGTTTTGCATAACTCGTTTTTATACGAAATTCTTTTCGGATAAAAGCATAAATTTGTAATAAAAGCGAATATTTGATATTATGTCTTTTATAAAAAATCCGCTTTATTTGCATTTAATTTTATCATGGATAAATTATTAAAACAAACAGAAAATTTATTAAAGTTAAGAAATTACAGCTGTAAAACTGCAAAATCCTATTTATTATATGTAAAACAATACTTAATTTTTTCACAAAAAGAAAAAAGTCAAGACAAAAAAGACATAATTGAAAAATTTTTATTAGAAAAAATTGAAAAGAAAAATTCACCCCAAACAGTAAATCTTGCTTTAAATTCTATAAAATTTTTCTATAAAGAAATCTTAAAGGACAGTAAAAAAATAGACCTAAAATTTTCAAAAAGAAGCAAAAAATTACCCGTGGTTTTAACCAGAGAAGAAATTAATAAAATTTTAGAAAATACTGAGAATAAAAAATACAAAATTGGTATCACCCTTGCCTATGCCGGAGGATTAAGAATAAGTGAAATTCAAAATTTAAAAGTAAAAGATATCAACTTAGATGAACTCACCATCCATTTAAAAGAAGCTAAGGGTAAAAAAGACAGAATTACTATTTTCCCAGAAAAATTAAAAACTGGTATCCAAAATATAATAGCTGGAAAAGAAAACAACGATTATGTGTTTAATTCAAACCGTGGTGGGAAATTAACAACTAGATCTTTTCAAAAAGTTTTTGAAAATGCTTTGAGAAAAACTAATATTAGAAAAGATGCTACCTTTCATTCTTTACGCCATAGTTTTGCTACTCACCTTTTAGAAAATGGCACTGATATTCGTTATGTTCAAGAATTATTGGGTCACAATAATATCCGCACCACACAAATTTATACCCAAGTAACCAATCCTATGTTAAAAAATATTAAAAGCCCATTTTAACATTATGAAAATCCTATCCATAGAAACCAGTTGTGACGAAACTGCTCTTAGCGTTTTAGAAGCTGAGGGAAATTTTGGAAGTGAAAATAATCCAGCTAAATTTAAAATTTTAGCCAATAACCTAATTTCTCAAATTGACCTCCATAAACAATATGGTGGGGTTTTCCCTGCTCTGGCGAAAAGAGAACATTCTAAAAACCTTATTCCCCTTTTAGCCAAATCCCTCGCCGAAGCAAAACTTAGTAACCCAGTTACTAAGTCACCACCACTTAGTAACCGAGTTACTAAGTGGGTTGAGATTGAAAAAATTTTAGAGCGAGAACCCGAATTACTAAAATTATTTTTGGAATATATTCCAACTATTGAAACACCTCCAATAGATGTTATCACCGTTACTCAAGGTCCTGGATTAGAACCCGCCTTATGGGTAGGGGTTAATTTTGCAAAAGCATTAAGTTTAGTTTGGAACAAACCACTGATACCAATCAATCATATGGAGGGACATTTACTTGCTTCGCTTGTGAGTCAAAAGTCAAAAGTCAAAAGTCAAAAGATAGAAGGTATAAAATTTCCCGCTATTGGTTTGTTGATTTCTGGAGGCCACACAGAACTTATTTTAATAGAAAACTGGATGCAGTATAAAAAAATTGGACAAACTCTAGATGATGCTGTTGGTGAAGCTTTTGATAAGGCGGCTCGTATGATGAATCTCTCCTATCCTGGTGGTCCAGAAATTTCTAAATTAGCCCAAATAGCGAGAGAAAAAAACGAAGTCGTACAGACCAACCCAGAAATTAAACTCCCTCGCCCAATGCTAAATACTGATGATTTCAATTTCTCCTTTTCTGGTTTGAAAACAGCAGTTTTGTATTTAGTTAAAAATTTGAAAGAAAAAAATAATTGGGAGGAACTACCTCTTGAAGTCAAACAACAAATTTCTCAAGAATTTGAAGACGTTGTGGTGGAAGTCTTACTTAAAAAAACTCAAAGGGCTATTGAAACATTCGGCGCCCAGACCCTTATCTTAGGAGGAGGGGTTGTCGCTAATTCTCAAATTCGCCAAGCTTTCCAATCACTTGGTAAAACTTCGGGTGGTTCGACCTCCCGAAATCTCGGGAGGTCCGACTTCTCGAAGTTAAGATTGAAGGTTTTAATGCCAGAAATAGAATTTTCTACCGACAACGCTATTATGATAGGCATCGCAGGTTATTTTCAATATCTAAAATTAAAAGGTCAATTGCAAACTGCAATTGACCTTAAAGAACTAAAAGTTGATGGTAATTTAGGTCTTTAAAAATATACTTTATACCAAACAAAGTTTTGGAAAAGAAATTTTGTTTATGTTATTATAAGTGAATGCATGAAAAATTTTTAAAACCTTACAACCCTCAGAAAACCGAGAAAAAAATCTATAAAATTTGGGAAGAGAGTGGTTTTTTCAATCCTGATAATCTTCCCAAAAGACACCAAGAGCCTTATTCCATGGTATTACCACCACCTAATGTTACAGGTAAACTCCATTTGGGACATGCTGATATGCTTGCCATCCAAGACACTGCTATCCGTTTTCAAAGAATGTCAGGAAAAAAGACTTTGTGGCTTCCAGGAACAGATCATGCCGCTATTGCTACCCAAACCAAAGTAGAAAAAATTTTAGCTAAAGAAAAAATAAAAAAACAAGATTTAGGAAGAGATGAATTTTTAAAAAAAGTAAATAATTTTGCTTTAAGCTCTCAAAAAATAATTATTTCTCAAACCAAAAGTATGGGGGCCTCGTTGGATTGGTCTCGTTTAGCTTTCACTTTAGATGACAATAGAAACTTAGCGGTCAAGACAGCTTTCAAAAAAATGTATGAGAATGATTTAATTTACAGAAAAAACAAAGTTATTAATTGGGACCCAAAGGGTCAAACAGTTATTTCCGATGACGAAATTGTTTATGAAAAAAGAAAAACCACTCTTTATACTTTTAAATACTCTCCCTATTTCCCTATTGCTATTTCTACCACTAGACCAGAAACAAAAGTAGGAGATACCGCTGTAGCAGTTAACCCCCAAGACAAAAGATATCAGGCTTACATTGGAAAAACTTTTGAAATAACAAATTTTTGCGGAGTTAAACTTTTCATTAAAATTATCGCTGACCGCGAGGTAGACCCTGAATTTGGAACAGGAGCTTTGGGAGTTACGCCAGCTCATTCTAAAATAGACGAGGGAATGGCGTTAGAAAATGATTTGCCTTTCAAACAAGTTATCAACGAATATGCTCAAATGCAAAATTCTGGCAAACGATTAGATGGAAAAAAGGTAGTTGAAGCAAGAGAAATTTTAGTTAATTGGTTAAAAGAAAAAAACCTAATGGAGAAAGAGCAAGAAATTGAACACGAGGTTGCTACCGCTGAAAGAACTGGAGCAACAATTGAACCTTTGCCAAAATTACAATGGTTTATTGATGTAAATAAAAAGTTTAAACTTCCTTATTCTAAACTTAAGGGAATAAAGACCTCAGACGAAGTTAACTTAAAGGATTTAATGAAAAAAACTGTTGAATCAGAAGAAATAAAAATTTTACCAAACCGTTTTAATAAAACTTATTATCATTGGATTGATAATTTGCAGGACTGGTGTATTTCAAGACAGATTTGGTATGGACATCAAATTCCTATTTGGTACAAACACAAAGATACTTCTCGAGAAAAAATCTATGTTGGAATAGAAACCCCTCAAGAAAACGGTTGGGAGCAAGATTCCGATACATTAGATACATGGTTTTCTTCTGGACTTTGGACTTTTTCAACTTTAGGTTGGCCAAAACAGACAGAAGATTTAAAACTTTTTCACCCTACTGATTTGCTCGAAACAGCTCACGACATCCTATTTTTCTGGGTAGCCAGAATGATTTTAATGAGTACTTATTTAATTGGAGAAATTCCTTTCAAAACTGTTTATATTCATGGCCTCATTAGAGATAGCAAAAACAACAAATTTTCAAAATCATTAGGAAATGCGATTGACCCACTTGATTTAATTGAAAAATACGGAACAGATGCTTTAAGAATGTCTTTGTTGGTTGCAGTTGCTCCTGGACAAGACATAAAATTTAATGAGAACAAACTTCGCGCTTATAAAAAATTCGCTAATAAATTATGGAATATTACTCGTTTTATTTTAGATAACACAAAGAACTTGGATAAAATAGATTTAGAAAACAAACAATTTAAAGAATTGAGAAGGAGTCAATCAGAAATCAAAGACCTCTACAAAAAAGTTACGAATATTACAGAAGACATGAACAACTATCGTTTTTATTTAGCCAGTGAAAAGATTTATCACTTTGTTTGGCATGAATTTGCTGATATAATAATAGAAGAAAGTAAAAAAACAATTAATATTCCCGAAACACAATTATTCTTAATTGAAATGTTGCAAGTTATTTTAAAAATTCTACACCCATTTATGCCATTTATTACAGAAGAAATTTGGTCAGAATTACCAATTAAAAACAAGAAGCTTTTAATAATTGAGAATTGGCCTGCTTCAAATTAATTTTTTATGCTTAATCAGTCCGCTATTTTTTATGTAATTTTGGGGGGGTTACTCCCAGTTTTAGTTTGGTTATGGTTTTGGTTAAGAGAAGATAAAATTAATCCCGAACCTCGACGTTATATTTTTTTAGCCTTTTTATTTGGAATGATTTCAGCTCTTTTAGTTCTCCCCGTAGAAGAATTTCTCTCAAAATTTCTTCCTGAGGTAGGGCTTCTTCCCGTGGTTGTTTTTGCCTTTGCCGAAGAAATTTTTAAATATTTTGGTGCTTATTTTAGTTCTTTGCGAAAGAAATATATGGACGAACCAATTGATGCAATCATTTATATGATAATAATTGCTCTCGGATTTGCCGCTTTAGAAAATACCCTTTTTTTAATGCATTCAATAAAATCAACTGGGGGAAATATTACTCAAGCTTTTTTAGTTGGGAACATGCGATTCATAGGAGCCACTTTACTTCATACAGTTTCATCTGGTGTCATAGGTTTTTTTATTGCTTTATCTTTTTATAAGAAAAAAGTTCTTAAAAAGAAATACTTACTCGCTGGTATTACTCTCTCCGTTGCATTGCATACTTTTTTTAATTTTTTTATAATTAAAACCAGCGGAGGTAAAATGTTTATAACTTTTGCAATGATTTGGTCGGTGGCTATTTTGTTAATATTTTTGTTTGAAATTGTAAAACGAATCAAAAGAAAAAGAATCTAATAAAAAATTAATAATTAAATTAATACAAAAACTTAAAAAGTAATATAATTAAGTTTAATAAAAAATGAAATCTTTTTTTGATAAACTAACAGGTTCTGGAGGAGAAGATAACGAAATAAAAACCTTCCCTGATTTAGAGATGGAAGGTGATGAAAACGAAAAACAATCAACAGAAATATCTTCTTGGGAAGAAGATGAAAAAGAAGGTGAATTATCCGTTGATGTTTATGATGATAAAGACAAAATCGTTATAAAAACAATGGTGGCAGGAGTAAGACCAGAAGATTTAGATATCTCCATTACGAGAGATATGGTTACCATAAAAGGAGTTCGTGCAGAAGAAAAAGAAGCTACTCAAGATAATTATTATCATCAAGAATTATATTGGGGTTCCTTTTCAAGAACAATTATGTTACCAGCTGAAATAGATATTGAGGAATCAAAAGCAACAGAAAGACACGGGCTTTTAATTATAACCCTTCCTAAAATAGATAAAGAAAGAAAAACAAAACTACGAGTTAAAAATTAAATCTAATCTATTTTGATTCTTAATATAAGTATAATTGTTTATTGTGTTTATGTTGCTCAAAATCAACAGCATAATGCATATTTCCGTGTTCATCAGATAAATAAAATAAATAATCTGAATCAATCGGAGTAACCGCTGCTAAAAGAGACCATAAACTCGGGTTAGCAATAGGGCCCACCGGTAAACCTTTGTTTGTATAGGTATTATAAGGAGAATCAACCTTTAAATCTTCTAAATCCAACTGATAGGTGTTTTTCCCTATAATATATGGGAAAACAGCATCAACTTGAAGAGGCATATTGATTTCGATTCTTTTCCAAAGGATTCCGGCAATCATTCTTTTGGAATTTAATGTCCGAGCTTCTTTTTCTAAAAGAGAAGCCATAGTTACAATATCATAAAAATCTTTATTAAAACTATTTACCTTGTCAGATATTTCTTCAATCTTTTGATAAAAATTATCCTTCATAGTGGAAACAACTGACTGAGGGGAGACATTAGGAAGAAAATAATATGTGTCTGGAAACAAAAACCCTTCTTCATCTTGTGCTATTTCAATAAATTTTTCTTTATCAAATTTAGGAAATTTTTTTTCCATAACATTGGCAATATCATAAATGGTTAGCCCTTCTATAAAGGTTACCTTCGTGGGAGTAATCCCATAAATACCTGAAATTGTTCTCCAGACAATCTTTACAACTGAACATCTCTTTTCAAAAAAATAATCCCCCGCCATTACTCCTTTTCCATTCATAAATAGATTAGCCAATCCACTAAACATCAAAGATGACCTAACCACATTACTTTCTTCTAAAGATTCAGCAATTTGTTTCAAGGTAGCTCCCTCTTCTATCTCAATAATTGTTCCAACTGGAAAATCAAACGGAGCAGAAATAAAACAAAAATAAAATAAAAACACAACAGCTAGACACAAAATACTTATTTTAAACCATAATTTTTTTTTAAATAATCCTTGAGAAATAAAATCTTTGGGATACTTAAAAAAACTTAATCCCTTATAAAAGGATTTTGAGAAAAAGTTTTTTAAAAGAATTTTACTATTCCTTGGATTATGGTTTAAAAAATTAATCATAATATAAATTAGCTGAAAGTCTATCAAGTCGAAAGTCTAAAGTTTTTTAAGAAGAATCGGCTTTGCCAATTTTCCCTACTTTGGACTTTATGGACTTTTAACTCATGTTGGTAAATTGGAAGGAGGTTGTGCTTTTTTAGACATCAAACGAGAAATTGTTGGAGTTTGAACCACTCCACCAGGAAAATGGTAAATCGTTGCTAATTCTTCCGTGTTTAACACAAAAGGTTGACGATCTCTTGAAAAAGTCCTCCTTTTAAAAGAATTAAAAATAATTCTCTTTAATCTATTAGCTCTCATTCCTTTATAATCTTGCCAAGGATAATCAAAACTTGTCGCCCATGCAATTTTAAATTGATTTAAATCAAGAGAATTAAATTGTTTGAAAGCCCCCAACAAACCCATAATATTAATTGCATCAAATCTATTGGACTCTGCTAAATAAATTGCCCTAATGTTACAATCAAAACTTAATTTAGAAATACTTCTTTCTAAAGCAGAAACGACATTTAATTCCCCCTTGGTCATTATTCGATAACCTTTCGTAGGATCTTTTTCATCAATTAAGACCCTTTTTACCAACTCGGCCACTTCAGCTTGACCTTGGTCCCTCCAATCTTCTTTTTTATGCAACTCCAACTTTTTTATCATTTCTTTGAACTTTAATTTTTTGATTCTTTCTTTTTTATGAGCCTTAACAAGAATCTGAAACCAAACTTGTTGACCCGCTTCCACTGCGCCCAAAAACTCCAAGATAGGACTTAACGGATCAGTTTTTTCTTCCTCTTTTATTCCTTCAGTCTCTAAACGATAATCTAGATAAGTTTTGATTGGATAAAAATCTTCTTTTTTTAATTTGTATTCACACCCCCATAAAGACAAGTTTTCTGGGCTGTATTTAACAAATTTTGTGTAATCAATGGCTTCGCTTACTTCTATATCAGGATACTGGGCATAGATTTGCGCTTCCACTAAATTTTTCCAAAATTTTCTTGTCCAGACAAAAAATTTAACATCCCCTTCTAAAGAAATCATTTCTAAAGAAAAAACTGGTCTTTCTGAACCCTTGACGTATTTATGAATAAAAGTAGTTTCCCCAATTGTTTGATTTAAAGCACTCAAAAAAAGTTCCATAGCTAATGGTGTTTTTTTGATTTCTCTTGGTAGTTTTATTTCAAGAAGAACATATTCTTGATTAACCAAGAATCTTTTTTTTACATAATAAACCCAAGCATTCCAAAGAATAGATAATAAAATAATTGGCAACCAAATAGGCAAAAATAAATAAAGATAGTTTAAAACAGCAACGACGAATCCTTGAAATAAATTCGGGAAAAAAGAAATAAAATTTTCTATCATTAAGATATATTTTACTACAAAATGAGGAAACAAGAAAACCCTTTCTGTAGACAAAAAATAACCAGGGAAACTTAATTAAGAAAGAAAGTATGTCCCATCATTATTTCTCTTAAAAAAATTAGAATTTTGCAAATTAACAAGAACTGTATTTCCTTTAACATATCTTTCTTTTAAAACTCTTTCTATAACTTCTTCTTTAGTCAGAGGGCCCTCTCTTTCCAAAATATCTTTAATAACATCTCGGACAATCCCTTTAGCATAACCCCATTCAGATAAAGCATAAAGTCCTCGTCCAACCAAAACAAACCTATCGTCCTTAATCAATTCATTATGACAAGTAGCAATATGAACCTCTTTATTAAAACGTTTTTGAATCATATCCGCTACCTCCTTAAAATGCATTGGGGAGCCATTTTGTCTAACAATTAAGTAAGCATGGCTACGGATACCTTTTACCCTAACATCTGGTGATTTTGCTAACCCCCATTCATCAAACGGATTTTTGTCTATCACTTTAGATAAAGATAACCATCTTCTGATATCATCTTCATTTTTAATTTTGAGTTTATTGTTTTTAAAAATCAAAGAAACTACTTCTTTTTCTGGAAGAAGTTTGTTTTCATCAAATTCTCTGTGTAATTTTTTCAAAACAGACTGAATATCTTTAGATAATTTTTTATCAACAAACCATCTGTTCTTAAATTCAGAATTTTCTTTCTCTTTAATGAAATAATCTCCTAAGATTAAAAGCAAGAGAAAATGATTTTGGGTTTGTCTATCTTCTGATAAATAATTAAGTAAATCATCCTCAGCAACAACTTCACCAAGAAATTTTATAACCCCGATTAATTCATCAAAAGCGGCCTTAGCTTCTTCACTATTAAAAACTCCCGATTTTTTTATATTTCTAAGGGAATAATTTTCTATCTGTCTTACTCTTTCTCGTGTTACTCCATATTTTTTACCAATTGCATCTAGAGTATTTTTCTTAGCATCGTCGCCCAGACCATACCTATGAATAATAACATCCTGAGATCTTTCAGGTAATTCAAATAGAAATTTTTTATTTATTTGTTTTGGATTAAATGTAACTGTTAACATATTTTTTAAAAATCTTATCTGTATTTCAACAAATTTAGGGCTTATAATAAACCCTATTTAAGTTACTTATTTTTAGCATTTTTTTCATAAAAAGTCAACTTTTTACAAGGGGTTCTTTTTAGACAACAATATTAAAAATTTTATTCTTTATATAAATAACTTTTTTTATCTCCTTTTCTCCCACCCATTTCATGATTTTAGGATCAATAAAAACTTTTTCTTTTAATTCGCTTTCTGATAAATCTTCTTGAACTTCTATTTCAGAGCGAACCTTTCCATTCACTTGTATGGCAACAATATGAGTGTCGTCTTTTGCTAACTCTTCTTTGTATTTTGGCCATTTTTCTAAGTGAATTGACGATTTATTTCCTAAATTTTCCCAAATTTCTTCTGTAAGATGTGGAGCAAATGGAGCCAAAATTTTTAAAAAAGATTCTAATTGAAACAATGTTATTAATTGGTTTTCGCTTGTATCTCCTCGCTCTTCTCTTACTTTATTAATAAAAATCATTAAACTAGAAACGGCCGTATTGTATTTTAAATTTTCAATATCTTCTGTAACTTTTTTTATGGTTTTATGAAGAAGTGAATCAATCTTCTTATTTAGATTTATTTTTTCATTATCTTCATTGAAAATGATCCACTCATCAACATATTTCCATATCTTTTCCAAAAACCGATATACCCCCACGATATTATCTTCATTCCAAATTACCTCATCCTCTAAAGGAGCAGCAAACAACATATACATCCGCACTGCATCCGCCCCAAATCTCTCCACCATCTCATTGGGATTAACCACATTTCCCTTTGATTTAGACATTTTTCTGCCTTGACTATCTAACACCATACCTTGATGGCGTAATTTCAAAAATGGTTCGTTGAAATCTAACAAACCAATCTTTTGCATCGCTTTCACAAAGAATCTGGAGAACAATAAATGGAGATAGGTATGTTCAGCTCCTCCGATATACAAATCAACTGGCAACCATTTTTTTCGTCTTTCAGAACAAAATTCCTTCTCATTATGTGCATCAGGATAACGCAAAAAATACCAAGAAGAATCCACAAAAGTATCCATGGTATCAAATTCAGGAGTCCAACCTTTGCCAAAAATCTTCTCTGTTCTCTCCTTCAATTCTTTCGATTTTTCTAACGGTGATTTCCCAGACGGCACAAAATCAACATCGGTCGGTAACAACCACGGCAAATATTCCTCCAGCACTAATTTAGCTTCCCCCTCTGGTGAATAAACAATCGGAATGGGACAACCCCAATATCTTTGGCGAGACATAGACCAATCTCTTAGGCGATAATTAGTGGTCAATTCCCCATCCACCAATTCTGTAATTTTCTGTTTCGCTACTTCTGAATCCATACCATTAAATTGTCCTGAATTATTTAATATTCCCTGCCCTACATATACTCTCAATCCATTAATAAAGTTTTCCAGAGTTTGAGAATCAATACCTTCAATTTTGCACTCCCCCAATTCATCTATTTTCTTATTTGCAGAATCTATATCAATTGTCTCTAATATTAGTGAATTATTTCTAAAAATTTTTATCTTTGGGTTAACAACTTCCTTTATTCCAATTCCAAACTTAGTTGCAAACCCAAAGTCTCTTTCATCATGAGCGGGAACGGCCATGATTGCTCCTGTCCCGTAGCCGTTCAAGACATAATCCGCCACAAACACAGGGATTTCCTCCTTGTTGGCAGGGTTAATTGCCGAGATTCCCAGAAGGAGCACTCCTGTTTTTTCCTTTCCTTCTACCCTGTCCATTTCCGTTTTCTTTTGGGAATCTAAAATATATTTTTCTACTTCTTCCCAATTCTCAATTTTTTCTTTTAATTCTTGCACCAATTCGTGTTCAGGAGCTAACACCATATAAGTCGCCCCGAACAAAGTATCTGGACGAGTAGTAAAAACTTCAACGAAGTTTTCGTTTTTTTGAATTTTGTCATTTGAACTTGATTTGGATAATTTAGATTTTGAAACAATTTGGAATTTAATCCGTGCTCCTTCACTGCGTCCAATCCAATTTCTTTGATTTTTCTTAGTATGTTCTGGCCAATCCACTGTCTCTAAATCATCAATCAAAGCATCCGCAAACTCTGTAATTTTGAAAAACCACCCTGGAATTTCTTTTTGGATAATTTCAGTGCCACAGCGTTCACATTTTCCTGCCACCACTTGCTCATTCGCCAATCCAGTTTGACAAGACTCACACCAATTTATTTTTGAAGTTTTTTTATAGACTAATCCATTTTCAAAAAACTTTCCAAACAACCACTGCGTCCACTTATAATAGTCTTGTTCAGAAGTCACCACTTTTTCAGCAAAATCATATCGTAGACCCAAAGACTTCATTTGTTCAATAAAATTATTAATGTTCTGAGTTGTACTGGTTTTCGGATCAATTCCCGTCTTAATCGCATAATTCTCAGCTGGCAGACCAAAAGCATCAAAACCCTGTGGATGCAAGATATTAAAACCTTGCATCGTCTTAAAACGCGTAAAGACATCACTGGCGGTGTAAGATTCAGTATGCCCCATATGCAATCCTTCTCCAGAGGGATAAGGAAACATATCCAACATGTAGAATTTATTTTTAGTATCGTCTTTATCAATTTTAACAACTTGTTCACTTTCCCAAATTTTTTGCCATTTACTCTCTATTTTTTTATGATTATATTTTTCCATAGGTTAGATAATATCATACCTAATATTTAAAAAGAAAAAAAGCTGCTCACTTGCGAGCAACCTTTTTCCTTATACTTAATTAACCCCAAATTGCCTAATTAGTTCAAAATTAAATACAATTCGAGGAGACAAGAAAAAATTTTCTGAGCCGTATTGTAATACGGTGAAGAAAATTTTTTCGAAGACGACAAAGAAGTACGCTAATTTTAGATTAATTATCAGTAAACTTTTTTATTCCAAGATAGATTAATACAGCCAAAGCTACTCCTAAAATAATTAAATGCAACCAATCGCTCGCATATTGCCAATAACGGATTGAGGCGATAATAAAAGAAAGTACTCCTCCTAAGGACATCGCAATAGAAATAACCTCTTTTCCAAGAGTGAGAAAACCAATCACTACTACTATCACACCAAAAATAATAAGAGCAATAAAAACATTTCTTTCATAATCTTCCCGAGCAGTTTCATAGTCCTGACGACAAATAAACTGTTGGTCGCACCAACCATCTTGTTCCACCACCATCAATTCCCCATTGACTTGAGAAACTGGTTTCATCACAGAGTTATCTTCATTCCATTGACCCCCTTTATTCAGACATTCTTCTTGATTATCAATTTGTTCAATTACTTGTTTTTCAGGACAAAAGTCCACATATTCAGGAGTAGGATAAACTACTTTTATAGCATAAAGAAAAAACAAATTGAGAACAACGGTAATTCCAATAATTAGAGGCCATTTTAATATTTTTTTTGTTTGCATATTTTCTATTGGATTATTTAATAATGATTATTAATTATAATAAATTATTAACTTTAAGTATAATACAAAAAATAGCAAAAAGAAAAAGCCCCACGCAACGCGTGAGGCCAGAAAAACATAAAGGGAAAGAAGCAAGAATTACTCAAGCTCAAGAATCCAAGGATCCTTGCGGGGACGAATCTGTCGCCCAAATGTCTTTGCCATAATTCCAGCAAAGGCCCAAAAGCCTTTCGGATTCTGGGTAAGCTTCATCCCAGATGCAATCAAACCAAGATTGCACCCTTTCCGAAAAAGGTAAACACTTCCGTAAGAGCTATTTCCTCTTAGCTCATCACCCCTCCGCAATTCTACTTTTTTCATTTTTCCTCCAAAAATAATAAAGAAAGAACAAAATTTGGTTCGCCCCTATAGCAAACCACCTATTTAAATAATACAACGATAAAATATAAAAGTAAAACAATTTATGGCTATGCGATAGCCACAAATTAGCCCCAAATTTTTTTAGTACCCCAATTGCCAAGAAAATAATGCAAATCTTTCTAAAATCTTTTATTCGATTATTTTTTAAAATGGTTTAGGCTTGGGACTGGGTCTTAAAAAACAATCGAATAAAAGATTCTAACTTAGATTTTAAACTCAATGACATCCCCATCTTGAACAACATAATTTTTTCCTTCTGTCCTTATCAAACCTTCTTCTCTTGCCTTTCCCTTAGAACTAGCTGAAAGCAAATCTTGCCAGTTAATCACATCTGCTTTGATAAATTTATCTTTAAAATCTGTGTGAATCGCCATCCCTGCTTGAGGAGCGGTAGAATCTTTCTTGACAGTCCAAGCTCTAGATTCATTTTCTCCTGTTGTAAAGTAAGTAATTAAATCTAACAACTCATAACTTTTTCTAATTAAATAATCGACATCATCACAAGACCCCCCCAAAGTTTGTTTGTAATCAGTTCTCTCGTCTTCTGGTAATTCTTTCAGTTCGTGCTCTATCTGAACATCAATTTTTATCCATTGAGATTTACTCTCCTTTAAAAATTTTTCTACCTCTTCCCAGCGAGCATCAGCTTGCCCGTCCGCCCTCCTTCCTTCAGGTCGGACTTCAACAGGATTAGGGTCCATCTCATCTAAATTTTTTCCTCCCATTTTTTTATTAAAGACATATAAAATCGGTTTCATTGTCAAAAGATGCAATCCTTTGATTATTTTACTCTCTTCATCACCCAAAACCACAGAAGAGGCTAACTGTCCAGCGTCCAAAATTTTCTCAATTTTTAAAAGAACCGTTTTTTCCACAATCGCCTTCTTATCTTGTCGTTTAACATCCTTTTCTAAATTAGCAATCCTTTTTGTAACTGTCTGAAAATCAGCCATAATTAATTCTAAATTAATTATTTCAATGTCACTCATAGGATTAATTCTACCTTCCACGTGAATAATTTCCCCATCTTCAAACAGACGCACTATTTCTATAATAGCGTCCACTTCTCTGATATTAGCCAAAAATTTATTACCTAATCCTTCACCTGAATGAGCTCCTTTGACTAAACCAGCAATATCCACAAATTCAATTGCAGTCTGAACCGTTTTAGCAGAATGAGAAAATTCACTCAATTTATCCAAACGCTCATCAGGCACAGACACCACTCCCACCGAAGGGTCAATTGTGCAGAAAGGATAATTTTCTGCCGAAACAGTTTTTTCTGTTAGTGCGTTAAATAATGTAGACTTCCCCACATTAGGCAAACCAACAATTCC
>CAYWKC010000017.1:0-15189 GCA_964459145.1 uncultured Candidatus Saccharibacteria bacterium | reverse complement strand
GTTAAATATCTATGGTTATGAAAATGAAATTTTTAATAATGAGTATTGTTTGCATGGCGGTTATTTTACCTGCATCTGTTTTTTCTGCACCTCCTCAATTACCTCATATTCTTTATGGAACTGTAACTAATAATGGAAATAATGTTCCAGTTGGTACTGTTATCATTGCTAAAGTTGATGATGTTGAGAAAGGACGAACAACTGTGAGTGTAACTGGAGAATATGGAGGGCCAAATGCTCTTGATGAAAAATTATTAGTTCAAGGAGGTCTTTCTAGTAGTGATGTAGTTAAATTTTATATTGGTAATAATGTTGCGGAGGGAGACGGTGTTCATTTTAGTAGTGGAATAGTTAGAGAATTAAATCTTATTTTTGCTTTCGATAAAGTAACTGTTGACTCAACTGCTTTAACTTCTTTAGTCACAGACGGAACATTTTCAGTAACTGGATCAAATACAAGTGCTTCATCAATAGAGGTAGTTCAAAAAACATTATTGAATGTAGGTTCAAATGCCGTAACTTTGCCTCAAGGTACAACTATTACCAAAGTGGGAGGAGGAAACTTCGATGTTACAGCTTTAACTGCTGCCGAGACAGCTGTTGGTTCATTATCTGGTTTAGGAACTGGTGTAGTGGCAAAAGGGGCTTTACAATGGGGAATAGCTTCTCTAGGTCTTGAATTTAATCCTGCTATTGATATTAGTATATATGTTGGAACAAGTTTGAATGGACAGACTTTAAATATCACTCGTTCTACTTCAGGTAGTTCTGGTTGGACGAGTGATGGAATTGTTTCGCCAGCGACTTGTGTCGTAACAGCGGGATCATGTTCTTTTAGTGCCACAAAGGCTTCTTATTATGTTGCTTCTGAAACTACTGTTGTTAATTCTGGTGGTGGTGGAGGTGGGTCTACTTATACCTATTATACAATGACATCTTCAGCGGGAGAGAATGGTTCTATTAGTCCAAGTGGAACAGGGACTATTATAGCTGGGGGAGATCGTGTTTATACAATCACACCTAACGAGGGTTATAGAGTAGCTAATGTTATAGTGGATGATGTTTCTAAGGGAGCAATTACTACTTTTACTTTTAATGATGTGTCTGCTAATCATACTATTTCAGCGACATTTATTTCTGAATCTGAAACTATGGGTGATATCAATGGAGATGGAAAAGTTGATAAATATGACTTTGCTTTGATGATGGCTGATTGGGGTAAGACAGGCACTGGTTTAGCTGCTGATTTGAACAGCGACGGGAAAGTAGATAAATATGATTTTGCATTATTAATGGTTAATTGGAGTATTTCCTAATCTGCCTGAGGCAGACGAATAATTAAAAAATATGAGTAAAAATAAATTTAAGATTTTGATAGCAGGGTGGATCGGAGTGATGACTTTGGGGATTTTCTCTTTCGGAATAGTGAATGCTTCTAATTCTTTAATATATATCACTCCCAATAATTTAAATAAAAAAGTTGGAGATGCGTTTGTTTTGGTTGCCACTGTAGATACAGCTGGTTCTAAAGTTTGCGCAGTGGAAGGGACTTTGCAATTAGATAAATTGTCTTGCCAGAATATTGTTTTAGGAGAGGGTATTATGGCTCAAAAACAACCATCTTGTGCAGATCCTTCTTTTTTGTTAGGAATTCCAAGTTGTACGATAGTAAATAAAGCTTTATTTACAGTAGCTGTTAAAGGAGAAAAAGTAGGAAATGCCACGGTAGGATTTGCTGATGTGGATGTAATTGGAGAGGGTTTTTCCTTATCAAATACTTCAGTGGGGGGAAATTATAATCTAAGTGCTGTTTCAACGGTTAAGCCAGCGATTATTCCTGAAGTTGTTCCAGCTGAAAATTGTGCTTGTGAGAATTGGGGTGAATGGCAAAGAGTTGATTGTGGTGCAGGAGATTGTGAATCTACCCAACTGGCTCAAACACGTTCAAGAGTTTGTAGTCCAAATAATTGTGAAGTGACTGTAGAAAATCGTTGTGTGACCGATGCTTACTGCGCCTCAGTTATTCTTCCTACAGATGACGAATCTCAAACAGCTTCTGTTCTTGGTTCTACGGTGTTAGCTAAATATGGTTGGTTGTTTGGTTTGATAATTTTGTTAATTGTTGGAGGGGGGGCTTACTTTCTTGGTAAGAAGAGGAAATAAAAATTAGGAGTTAGGAGTTAGAGGTTAGGAATTAGAAGAAAAGTGGGACGGCTTCGCCGTCCCACTTTTTGGTTTGGTTTGGGTGGAATAGGGGTTGTGGTTATGAATTTTGGGAAAACTTAGCAATTGGATTGCTAAGTTTTTGTTTTAGGAGTTGGAAAAGTAGTTTGTTTATAAGAAAAAGGTATAATAGAGATTATGGAAAGTGTTTTATTTTTTGGGATAGGGATAGTGTTTGGTTTTTATCTTAAAGGGAAGTTTTTTGGTGGAGCGGGCAATGTGGCTGGTTTAAAAACTTTGAAAACAGAGGAGGAGTTGGATGAGATGCGGGCGGAGTCACAGGAGGCCTTGAAAGAGAGAACCGAGGAGCGGAAGAAAAAAATTTTAGAAATGATGGCGAGGGAGGAGGAACATCAAAAGGCCTTATTGGGTTGTGATTTGGAAGTGGTGACTAAGGGGATTGAAAGCTCTGATGTGGAGGAATTGTTAGGGGTAGCGGGGGTGACAGCTCGTAAGTATTTAAATGAATTGGAAAAGGAAAATAAAATTAGACAGGTGGGGGAAAGAGGGAGAGGGGTTTATTATGTTTTGCGGTAGAAGTTAGGGTTTTTTCTAGAAATAATATAGGAGAAAATTTTTAATAAAGGGTAAAGGCGTAGCGATTATAATAATAAAGGTAAAGTTGCTTTTGCACATGGCTGATTGTTTCTTTTATTGATTAAATATACAATTTGATGTATAAATTGCGAGTATGAAAAATCAGGATACAAGAAAAAAAATAGAAGATGTTTTTACAAGTGCTAGAAATGCACAAGTCCATCTTTCTGGGATGAACAATGAACAAAAAAATAGCCTTGAGAAAGAGTGGGATGTTGAACATGCCTACTATTCAAGCACTTTAGAAGGGAGTCAAATTGATAAAAAAGATTTTGAAAAGGCAGGTAAAAAAATCATGTAGAAAATGATGAAAGGACTTATCACAGAAAAAGAATTTCAAAAAGGAGAGGTTGTCGGTGTTATCCGAGCCTCTCGTTTTGTTAGAAATTATGTTCAGTCTCATAAAGATATTAATGTTGAAACAATAAAAGAGATCCATGAGGAGATTTTTAAGGATATCTGGCCTGATATTGCTGGTAAGTATAGGAAAGAGAATTTAAAAATAAAACACTCTGGTCTTTTACTCCCTCACTTCAGTGAGGTCCCGAAATTAATGGATACTTTGGATTTTGAATTAAAAAATAAATTAGAACAATTGGAGATTTCAGAAGGAATTATAATAGGTGAGGGTGATTCTAAAAGTGAGAAAGCATTTGATGAAATTGAAAAAGTTGTGCGGTTGTCAGCATGGATTCATCACAAGATTACTTTTATTCATCCTTTTAGGGAGGGGAATGGGAGAACAGCTCGGTTAACGGGTAATTTAATTTTAGAAAGATTTGGCTTGGTTGGTATTTCTGTTAAGGTTGAAAAAGAAAATAAAAATCGCTATTGTAATGCACTATCACAGGTAGATAAGTTTGAGGATTATGAGCCGTTGGTTCAACTTATTTCAGAAGGTTTGATTGATAGATATAATGGTGTTGAATTAAAATATTATAACCAATCTGTGGCATCATAGATTTCATTAAGATTCTTAGGTAAAAGGCTGGAGCGTTGGGGATAAGATTATTAACTAACTTTTTAATATTATATGGGTATTACTAAAAAAATTGCGTTGGTGACGGCGATGCTGTCGGCACTTGGTTTGGGTGGTTACAAAATTGTGAAGATTACTAACTTGGGTGGGGTAGAAGAAAATTTACATAAGGTAGTGGAGGTGATTGATGGGGATACTTTCGTTATTGAGGGGGTTGATAATGAAGAAATTTCTAATGACAAAAATCAAGAGACAAATAAAGTGGAAAGGGTTGTGGTGAGAATTTTGAATGTGGCAGCACCTGATAAAAACGAATGTTATTTTGAAGAATCAAAAGAGGCCTTGAAAAAATTAATTGAAGGAAAAGAAGTGAAATTGAGGAAAGATGTGTCGGGGGTGGATAAGTTTGGACGGTTGTTACGACATGTGTTCTTGCCTTCGGGGACGGAGAAAGAGGATGATATTTTTGTGGCTCGATATTTGGTGGAAAATGGTTGGGCGAAAGCGATTCCAGTGGTGCCTGATTTTGAATATAAAAGATATTTAGCTCAACGAGAGAATTTAGCGATAGCGGGAAAGTTAGGAGTATGGGGAAATTGCCAAGGAAAGTTGCCAAAATATTTTGGAGATGTGGCTGATATGCAAGTGGAAGATCCTGAGTGTATCATTAAGGGAAATATCTCAACGGAAAATCCGACTATGTATTATTTTTTACCAAATTGTGCACCTTACGCTCAAATTAAAATTGATGCGGAACGGGGGGAACGGTATTTTTGCACTGAGGAGGAAGCGGTAGAGGCAGGGTTTGAAAAATCACCGACTTGTGGAACGGCTTATTAAGGAGTAAAAGAAAAGTGGGACGGCGGAGCAGAATCTGTTTTTATGTGTTATGGACGAATACAAAATCTTGACGAAGAAAATAGTAAGTGTATACTTAAGGTATATTATAAAAATAATTAATAGTTATTATGAATACTAAATTTGTTGGTACAAAAGAATTGCGTCAAAATATGGCTAAAATCACCAAAGATGCTCAAAAGGATAACCAGAGAATAATTGTTTTGCGCAAAAATCAACCTATTTTTGAATTGAGGCCTCTTTCAGATGAGAATGCTTTAGCTGAGAGTTTTCGAAGAGATGTGGAAGAAGCCCGAGCTGACAAAAAAGCGGGCAGAGTTTATACCCAAGCACAAATTGAAGAGAAATTTGGTCTATGAAAACAAAGGTTATTTATACAAGTGGTGCTGAGAAAGATCTTCGGGCACTTGGCGAAAAAGTAGCGAAAAGGATAATTATAAAAATTGGTTTTTATTCTCAAAGCGAAAATCCATTAAAACAAGCGAAAAAATTAAATCCTCCTTTTGATGATTTGTTTAGGTTTAGAGTCGGTGATTACCGAGTAATTTTTGAGACAGATAATCGGGGCAATTTAATTATTCTTACTATACTTACAATTAAGCATCGTAAAGATATTTATGGTTAATTTAGGTTACTGGGATTAAAAAATTGATGCGGAACGGGGGGAACGGTATTTTTGCACTGAGGAGGAAGCGGTAGAGGCAGGGTTTGAAAAATCACCGACTTGTGGAACGGCTTATTAGATATAAAAGAAAAAGGGCAATGCGTAAGCATTGCCCTTTTGGGTGTGGGGTGCGGCGGAGGTGACGGAGGTTGGACCTCCGTCAGGTCTAATCCCCACAGATTTTTGTGGTTGTTTTTGTAAGTGTGTTATGATTAAATTAATTAATAATTAATCAACCCGTATTAAATATCATTTGAGTTTAGAAAACTCAAACAACCCATCTTTCCCCCAGGCAGTATTGTTTTTATAAAAAATAACAATATTAAAATATAAAAATTGGGTGTCAGATGGAAAGATGATTTAACAGGGTAAAAAAATATGAGTTTGCAAAAAATGTTTAAGGATTTTAATTTAAAAACAGTATTAAAAATTTCAGGGATTGTTATCGTGGGTTTGTTAGTTTTGGGGTTGGTGGTTTCCTTGGGGGGCTTTGCTTTCCGAACGGCTTTTAATATTTCCCCTTCATACTATGGTGATGATTATGGTTATTCTGAGATGGATATGATGATGACAAAGCAATCTGCGCCAGAAGCAGTTTCGTTGTCGTTAAGGAATTTAGCACCTGATTGGGATGATGGTTATGTGGCAGGAAATGATTTGGAGCAATTTGAAATAGTGGAATACAATGCTTATATTAAAACTAGTCGTTTAGAAAAAGTTTGTGGGGAAATTAAAGATTTAAAATCTGAGGACTATATTATTTTTGAAAACTCAAATGAAAGCGAGACTTATTGTAATTATACTTTCAAAGTAGAAAAAGACAGGGCAGAGGAAGTTCTTCAAATTATCAAAAATCTTAAACCAGAAGATTTGAACATTAATACAGATAGCATTAAAAAACAAATCCAAGATTTTACGAATGAGGAAGAAATTTTAACTAAGAGATTATCTCAGATAGAAACGACTTTGGAGGACGCTCAGGATGCTTATGATGAGGTAACACAATTGGCCACAAAATCTAGAGATGTAGAAACCTTGGCTCAAATTATTAATGACAAAATAAATTTGATTGAAAGGTTAACCAATGAGAGACTGAATACTCTTGCTAATTTAGACAGATTGAGTCAATTAAAAGCAGAACAATTGGATAGATTAGATTACACCTTTTTTACCGTCTCTGTGGCTGAAAGTTTAATCATTGATTTTGACCTGATTAAAGATTCTTGGACAAGGGAATTGAAGAATTTTGTGAATGAATTTAATGGAATGTTGCAAGGCATTTCGGTTAAGTTATTGTCTTTTGGAGCAAAATTACTTCAGGTGGTTATCTATCTAATTATTGCTTTATTTGTGGCTAAATATGGGTGGAAGTTTGTGAAGTTTGTCTGGAAGAAATAAATATCTTTATTTCTTTACCCCGTTAAATCTTTTATGAAATAAAAGAATAAAATCTTTGGTTTTATATTTAACGGGGTTGACCCCATTAAATGAAATTTGTGGGGGCAAATTTCAACTTCAAATTCTCTTCATTTTTTAAATATATTCACAATATTGTCATGTTGGAGTATTATTTATAGTTAGTGTAAACATTAAATTTGAAGTTATTTAACGGGGTTGACTATTTGCGAGGATTTGGTAGTATATGAGAGTAAGTTTTATAACTAAGCGGTGTTTTTATTGCTAATTAAAAATTTAAAATTATTCGTTAATTAATAAGACCCTAAACCATCATGAATGGTTGGGCAAAAAAATATTATGGCAGAAGAATATAAGAGAGAAAAACCCCATGTTAATGTGGGAACTATTGGTCACGTTGACCACGGAAAGACAACTTTAACAGCAGCAATTTTGCATGCTTTGAATTTGTCTGGGCAGAAAGTCAAGATGAGAAATGTTGATGAAATTGACTGCGCTCCAGAAGAAAAAGAGAGAGGTATTACCATTGCTCTGTCTCATAATGAATACGAGACGGCGAAAAGACACTATGCTCACATTGATGCTCCAGGGCATGCTGACTATATTAAAAATATGATTACTGGGGCAGCTCAAATGGACGGGGCTGTGTTGGTAGTGGCGGCGACTGATGGTGTAATGCCACAAACAAGAGAACACATTCTTTTGGCTGGGCAGGTAGGAGTGCCAAAAATTATTGTCTTCTTGAACAAATGTGATATGGTGGACGACCCTGAAATGATTGATTTGGTGGAAGAGGAAGTAAGAGAATTGTTAACTAAATATGATTTTGATGGTGAACATGCTCCAGTGATAAGAGGTTCTGCTCTTAAAGCATTGGAGGCGACTTCAGTTGATGATGAAGAAATTAAAAATATTCTTAAATTAACTGATGCTTTGGATGAATATATTCCTGAACCAGTCAGAGACACAGAAAAACCTTTCTTAATGCCAATTGAAGACATCTTCTCAATTGAAGGAAGAGGAACTGTAGTGACTGGTAAAATTGAAAGAGGAAAAGTTAAAGTGGGAGAAGAAGTAGAAATTATTGGAATTAAAGACACAGTTAAGACAACCGTGACTGGAATTGAGATGTTCAATAAATCTTTGTCTGAAGGAATAGCTGGAGATAATGCTGGCGTGTTGGTGCGAGGGATTAAAAAGGAAGATATTCACAGAGGGCAGGTGTTGGCAAAACCAGGAACTGTTATTCCTCATACTGAATTTGAAGCAGAAGTTTATATTCTTAAAAAAGAGGAAGGTGGACGACACACTCCTTTTTTCTCAGGGTACAAACCACAATTCTACATTAGAACTACAGATGTGACTGGAGAAGTTACATTAGCAGATGGAGTAGAAATGGTTATGCCAGGAGACACAGCGACTTTTAAGGTCAAATTACAATCACCGATTGCTTTGGAAGAACAACAAAGATTTGCTATTCGTGAAGGTGGTAAGACCGTGGGAGCAGGAGCAGTAACAAAAATTTCTTCTTAAGGTTATCTACTTTGGGTAGAAGAATTTAAGAAGATTCCGTTGCAACTAAATAATTTAACAAAAATTATTTAGTTAAGATGGAAATAAAAAATAATAATTTATGGTTGTTAAAAAAGAAAAAGACGAAAAGAAGAAAGTCGTTAAAGCTAAAACTAAAGTTGTTAAAAAAACAACTGAGAAAAGGGCGAAGACAAAAGTTACTGAAAAGACAAAAGTAGCGGTTATTGATAAGTTGAGAATTAAAGTAACGGCTTATGAATATAAGATTTTAGATACCTCGGTTAAGCAGATTATGGATACCGCTTTTCGGTTTGATGTAAAAGTTAGAGGTCCAGTCCCCTTGCCGACAGCCATTAAAAAATACACTGTTAATCGATCAACATTTATATACAAAGATGCGAGAGAACAATTTGAAATGAGAGTTCATAAGAGATTAATTGACATTCTTAGTCCGTCCAAAGAGGTTATTGAAGCACTAACTAATTTGAATCTGCCAGCGGGGGTTGATATTGATGTTAAACTAATATAAATGGTTATGATTAAATTTGATAAAAAAAGAAAAAATTAATTTTGTTTTTAATTCTCAAGATTTTGGGGGATAGGAGCGAAAAGGTTTTTTCTTTTTTTTGTTGCAAGGTGAAGAAAGGCTAATCCGCCAAAAGTGGACGCCCAAATAAAAAAATGAAATTTATTTTAGGCACAAAAGAAAAAATGACGCAGGTCTTTGATAAAGAAGGGCTAGTTTATCCTGTTACTGTTATTACCGCTGGGCCAATCACAATTACTCAAATAAAAAATGAAGAAAAAGATACTTATTCAGCAGTGCAAGTGGCTTTTGGTAAGAAGAACAAAAAAGGAATCAACAAACCCTTAAGAGGGCATCTTAAAGATTTGGGTGATTTTCGTCATTTAAGAGAATTCAAACTACAAAAAAATTCTCCAGAATATAAGGTGGGAGATAAAATAGATTTATCTATCTTTGAAGTAGGAGATAAAGTAACAGTGTCTTCAATTAGTAAAGGCAAGGGATTTCAGGGGGTGGTCAAAAGACATGGTTTTGCTGGGGGGCGACGTAGCCACGGTCAAAAACATTCAGAAAGAGAGCCAGGTTCTATTGGTTCAACTGGTCCACAGAGAGTTTTTAAAGGGACGAGAATGGGGGGAAGAATGGGTTCAGACAGAATCACTGTAAAGAATCTAAAGATAGTTCAGATTGATAAAGAAAATAATCAATTATTAATTAAAGGGGCAATCGCTGGAAGAAAAGGCACATTAGTAGAAGTCAGGGGCTGAAATTAAGAAAAATAATTTCTTCGCAAAATAGCTTCTTTTCAAAACCCAGACCCAAGCCCACACCATTTTGAAAAGAACTATATTTGCTCCGAAATTATTTTTAAAGAAATTTTTAATAAATTAAACGACGATGGAAGCACAAATTTATAACCAAAAAGGAGAAACAGTCAAGAAAATAAAATTACCTGAAGAGGTGTTTGGTTTGCCGTGGAAAGCCGATTTAGTTCACCAAGTGGTTGTTTCAATGGCTTCTAATCTTAGAGATAATATTGCTCACACAAAAAATAGAGGGGATGTAAGCGGTGGTGGTAAAAAACCTTGGCGACAAAAAGGAACTGGTCGGGCTAGACACGGTTCTAATCGATCTCCGATTTGGAGAGGAGGGGGAATAACCTTTGGCCCCATCAATGAAAAAAATTGGTCTAAAAAAATAAACAAAAAGATGAAGGTCAAAGCTCTCTTTACAGTGCTTTCTCGGAAGATGAAAGAAGGTGAGATTCTTTTTGTGGATGATTTTAAATTTAGTGCTCCTAAAACAAAAGAAGCTAAAAGTATTTTGGAGAAATTAAGTGGAGTAAAAGGGTTTGAAAATATTCTCAATAAGAAAAAAAATTCGATTTGTTTGGCTTTGGGTGAGCAAGATAAAAATACAGAAAAAAGTTTCTTAAATTTTTCAAATATTTTGGTAGGGGAATTGAGAAGCATCAATCCTTTGGATATTTTAAGTTATAAATATTTGATGATTACCAAACCAGAAGAAAGTATTAATTTTTTAACTAAGAAATTGGGGAATCCTGACAAAGTTGTCAAAACTATTAAAGTTCCTAAAATTGTTAAGGTTAAAAAAGTTACAAAAACGACTAAAACTGCTAAGGTGGTTAAGGTTAAAAAAGTTAAAAAAGAAGAAAAATAATCATGGCTGAAGAAAAAAACACAAAAATAGATAATGAGGTTGTTTTTAATAAAAATATATTAGGAGTTTTAAAGCATCCTCGAGTAACAGAAAAAGCAACTCTGAGCGCAGAGCGGAATGTCTATGTTTTTGATGTGGTTCCAGAAGCTAATAAATTTCAAGTCAAAGAAGCAATAAAATCTTTGTATAAAGTTATTCCAGTCAAAGTAAATATTATTACAGTGCCAGCCAAAAGAATTATTTATAGAGGGAAAAAGGGTGTAAAATCAGGAGGGAAGAAAGCTTACGTTTATTTGAAAGAGGGAGATAAGATAAACATTACTTAAGATCTCGGTATATAACTTCTCCTTTTTTAAAAAAGTAGAGATTGATTAGTATTAATTAAAGTTTGCAATAGCTGATAATTATTGCTTGGGCGTAGCGGTTTAGTAAAAGTTTACCCCAGTGAAATATCATTAAAATTTAAAAAATTTTAATGATTTAAAATCAAAGATTTTAAATTTCACGGGGTCATATTTTTCTAATTCACTACGCTCATAAGAAAAATATATAAGCTTATATATTTTTCTCTTCGGATTATGTATAAATAACTATAATAATAATTATTTATACAAATCCTCATTCAAAAAATATGAAAAAATATAAACCAACAACCCAATCAAGAAGACATATGACGGGGATTAAATATCGTGATTTTCTAACGACTGATAGACCCCACAAAGCTTTAACTAAAGGAAAAGCCCAAAAAGCAGGAAGAAATTCTTTCGGCAAAATTACTATGCGTCACCAAGGGGGCGGACATAAAAGGAAATATCGTTTGATTGATTTTAAATACGATAAAAAAGATATTCCGGCTAAAGTAGAAACGATTGAATATGACCCTTATCGGTCTGGATTCATTGCTTTGGTTTGTTACAAGGATGGTGAAAGACGATATGTTTTAGTTCCTAAAAAAGTTAAAGTGGGAGATAAATTGCTTGTTTCAGACAAAGCAGAGTTGAATGTTGGCAATAGATTACCTTTGACAAAGGTGCCAGTGGGAACATTTGTTTATAATGTTGAATTAAAACCTCAAGGAGGGGCGAGAGTAGCTCGTTCAGCTGGGAATTATGTTGAGGTGGTTGCTCAGGATAGCGGGATGGTTCATTTGAAGATGCCTTCATCAGAAATTAGAAAAGTGTCTAACAAGTGTTGGGCTTCTATTGGAGAAGTTTCTAATGACGAACATAAATTAGTTCAGATTGGAAAAGCTGGTAGAAATCGTTGGTTGGGAAAGAGACCAACTGTTCGTGGTAGTGCTATGAACGCAGTTGACCATCCACATGGTGGAGGTGAAGGACGAGCCGGACGAGGTTTGCGTAGAGCTAAAACTAAATGGGGGAAACCATCTGGTAAAGGGCAGAAAACTAGAACACCAAAGAAATACTCCAATCAATTTATTGTTCGCAGGCGAAAAGTGGGGAAGAGGAAATAAAATTAGAGAAATGGGACGGCGAAGCCACCCCACTTTTCCTATTTTATGATAATATATTGAGTATGCCAGAATTACCTGAAGTGCAAACTATTGTGAATGATTTGGAGAAAAAAGTGGTTGGTCTGACCATAGTGGATGTTTGGAGTGATTACAAGCAAGCGGTGCGTCCTAATTTTTCTAAATTTAAAAAAGGGATTGTTGGACAAAAGATAATTAGTACTGACCGAAAAGGGAAACATCTTGTAATTCATTTGGACAATAATCATTCTATCGTTATTCACTTAAAGATGATTGGGCACCTCTTGTTCAAACCCAAAAAATTCAGTAGTCGGAGTACTGAATTTTTTGATGAGAAGATTAATGGCTATATCCATCACATTATTTATTTTAAAAATGGAGATAGTTTGGCGATGTCGGATATGAGGAAGTTTGGTTGGTTGGCGGTGGTGAAGACATTTGAAGTGGAGGAGATGAAAGAAATCTCACAATTGGGGATTGATGCTTTGAGTGTAGATTTGAGTTTTAAAAAATTTGATGAGTTGTTAGAGAAAAGAAAAAACGGTAAAATTGGAATAGTAATTTTAGACCAAAAATGGGTTGCGGGGATAGGGAATATTTATCGGAGTGAAATCTTGTTTGAGGCAGGAATTAATTCTGAGAGATTAATTAAAAGTTTGAATAATGATGAAAGAAAAAAACTTTATCAAGCTATGCGGAAAGTTCTAAAAAAGTCTGTCAGGATGAGAGGAACATCAACGGTGGATTATCGAGACACGGCTGGTAAGAAAGGTAATTTTCAAAATTTCTTGAAAGTCTATGGAAGAGAGGGAGAACAATGTCCTAATTGCCAAGGCAGGATTGAAAGGCTGAAATTGTCTCAAAGGTCAGTGTTTTGGTGTCAGGGGTGTCAGAAGAATTAGGGTTTTAGAAATTAGGGTTTTAGGTTTTTAGAAAAAAATGTTTTTCCTAAATTGCTAAGTCTTCCGAAATCTCATAATCCTTCATTGTTTTTAGCCTCAAAACATTAACCAACGAGTTTCCAACCTTCTTCACTCAAAAACTTAGCAATTGGATTGCTAAGTTTTTTCAAGTCTCATATTTGTAGGGACAATTATACGGGGTTGACAAGAAATGACGAATGTGGATTTTGCGACTAAAACATCTTTGATGTTTGTCCGATCAAAACTTTGTTTTGATTTAGGAAGCAAAATCCATCCTTTTTTTGTTGTGAACTTTGTTGAAAGCAGGGAGAAAGGGTTAGAAAAAACAGGGGGATTTGGGCGTAGCCAAATCCCCTGTTTTTATGCCTATTTTTACCCTGCTTTTTTAGTTGCATATTTTTTATTTTTCTATATACTATTAACCACTGAAGATATGTTAGAAAAAAATCAATTTAAGAGACGGTGATAATAAATCTTGTTGGTTTGTTTTTGCCGCTTTGTAAGCGGTTTTATTTTTTGACAAAGTCAAAAAATAATCTACCTAAGGTAGATAGCTTTAAAAAAATTGATTTTCCAGAAAGAATGATTCTTTGACAATTGAATAGCAGGTAAAAAAAATTTAAGTTACGAAATTTTGTTTTGTAATTTAAAGTAAGCATTTTGAATTGTAAAACATAAAATCATTTTATAGTTCAAAGTAACAAGATTGTGGTTTTTAAATTTCCTAACAAGAAATTTAAGAGCATATGGTGGATGCCTTGACTCTAAAAGGCGATGAAGGACGTGGCATGTCTGCGATAAGCTTCGGTGAGGTGACTAGCAACCTTTGACCCGGAGATGTCCGAATGGGGAAACCTGACGGGATAGATTCCTGTCACCGTGTCTCACTAGCGTTCGTCACGGAATTTTCAATTTTCAATTTACAATTTTCAATCAATGAACTAATTTTCAATTTTCAAAGACGAATTTTGGCGAAGCCAAAATTCGTCAGCATTGAACATTTAATCATTAAACATTCACTGAAAATTAGAAATTAGAAATTGAAAATTTTTCGTGGTGAGCGATAGCGAGACACGGAGTGTACCTGGGGAAGTGAAACATCTCAGTACCCAGAGGAAAAGAGAACAATAGTTATTTTCTTAGTAGCGGCGAGCGAAAAGGAAAGAGCCCAAACCGAGTACCTTTTTCAAAAATTAATTCTGTTATAATAGATATATGTATTATGTATATGTATTAAAAACAAATAAATCAAAACCTTACTTTTATATCGGATTTTTTTCTGATTTAAAAGATAGGATTAAAAGACATAATTCTGGATTAAACATTTCTACGAAACGGGGGATTCCGTAGAAGTTAATTTATTACGAAGCTTATGTAGAAGAATCAAAAGCGAGAGGCAGAGAAAGAAAACTTAAACAGAGAGGCAAATTATGGAAAGCATTAAAAGATAGAATTAATATTGATTTTTGAAAAAGGTGCTCGGGGTTGTAGGATGGCAGAATCTATTATTTCGATAATAGGAGAAGTTACAAAATATTTTGTTAGTTGAATTTGCTGGGAAGCAAAGCGTTAGAGGGTAATAGCCCCGTAAGCGAAAACATTATATCTTCTTTTTGTTGTTCCTGAGTATCCCAAGACATGAATGGCTTGGGTGAATTTGCCGGAACTAACCGGTAAGGCTAAATACTTTTAGAGATCGATAGTGAACAAGTACCGTGAGGGAAAGGTGAAAAGAACCCCGGAGAGGGGAGTGAAATAGACCTGAAACCATATGCTTACAAGGAGTTACGGCGGGCGCTTGCGTCCGTTGTAGCGTGCCTATTGAAGAATGAGCCAACGAGTCAAAGTGTGTAGTTTGTCGAAGAGGTAACCCCTTGAAGGCAAAGCGAAAGCGAGTGTGAATAGCGCGAAAATCGACTTCATGCTTTGGACCCGAAGCCAAGTGATCTTGCCATGAGCAGGGTGAACTTTAACGAAAGTTAAAGGGAGGCCCGAACCGGTTGGCCGTTCAACACCATCGGATGACTTGTGGTAAGCAGTGAAAAGCTAATCGAACTTGGTAATAGCTGGTTCTCTCCGAAATAGCTTTAGGGTTAGCGTTTAGATTACCTACTGGGGGTAGAGCACTGGAAGGATTGAATAGGGGGAAACCTCGTCATTCCTATCAAACTTCAAATACCAGTAGTCAATTTCTAAGCAGTTAGACTGTGGGGGCTAAGCTCCATTGGTCAAAAGGGAAACAGCCCAGATCTACATCTAAGGTCCCCAAATTCATACTAAGTGCACTTAAGGAGGTGA
>CAYWKC010000016.1:1401-15232 GCA_964459145.1 uncultured Candidatus Saccharibacteria bacterium | reverse complement strand
CCACTCCCCATGTCTTCGAAAACAAATCTTCACTCAAATCACCTCCTTTCTGAAAAAAGTTAAAAAGAACCTCTTTCTCTCTAATCTTAATTTTAACACAAAACAGAGATAAAAGTCAATACTTAGAAAACTAACCAAGTAGGGGCAAAAATAAGCAAACCGCCCAAAATTAACATTAAAATTCCCCCAATTAAAGACGAGAGATTGGAATACCTCTGCCCTACTGTATAAAACTTACTAAAACCATACAATGCCAAACCAAACACAATAAAATCGTCCATCATATAAAAAAATGTGTAGAGAACAATATAAAACTGTCTCGCCAAAGTTCCTAAATCATTAATCTCTAAAATTTTTGTGAAGGCCTGAGGAATACCAATGGAGCAAGCAAACTCAACAATGTTTACGGAGAAAGCTATCCCGATAATTCCTAAAGCTGTTAAAATAGTTAGGGGTGACGAAATTAACTTTTGAATTTTTGTTTCAGTTTTACTTTGCTTCTCAACGTCAGTGTCACAAATTAATTTTCCTCTATTTTCAAAATATCTAAACAAAAAATAAACTCCTCCTCCCAAAGCCAATAAGCCAATAAGCGGTGTCACAATTTTATCTAGTTGAACAAAGTCCCAAGTTTGATACCAAAGATTGAGAATCATAAAATACATTATGGCTTCAGCTACGATAAAAATACCTACCACCTGAAACATTTTTTTCCTATCTTTGATTTGCCACAAAATGAGCAGAAAAGACATCAACACCCACATAGCGCAAGGATTAAAACCATCTACCAAACCTAAAATAACTGACAAAGAAAACAAAGAAAAATCTTTGAGGTTGATTATTCCCAGAAAAGGAATTTTAAAATTAAAATCTTGTTCTAAAGTAATGTCTGTATTTTGAAGTTGCAGAGATTGCTCTATAAAATCAACAATTTGAACTCCCGTTGTTTCGGGAGAATCAAACCCTTGAAAAAGATGCTCCCCAACAACTGTCATTGGCGTCACTTTAGGTAATTCATATCTATCGGTAATTAAATCAAATTGCTGTCGGTTTTCTACTTGATCAATATCGACAACAATTAATTCAAAGTCATCTCTTTGAATAAGCAAATCTTCCAGAAAATCCTTTTCTTTAGCACAAAAGGAACACCCGTCTTTCTCAAAAAAATAAATTTCTATTTTCCTTTGATTGTTTTTGTCTGAAATATCTACACTGGTTTCAGCGTTCAAATTATTGACAAAAGAGGAAAAAAACAAAATCCCCAGACATAAAATAAAAATCTTTTTCCTTAAAAACATAATTTTATTATAATATCACTATTGTATTAAATATAAAACTTGTTAAAATTAAATTAGTTAATTATCAATTAATAACCCTAATCTACCTAAGGTAGACGGACAAGAAAATATATGGATATCTTAACAACAAATTTACCAACAACCACCAGTATTCCAACTTGGCTTTTATTGTTAGCGATGATTTGGGTGCTACCGTGGAAAGGTTATGCTTTGTGGACCGCAGCTCACAACTCTCACAAAAAATGGTTCGTGATTTTGTTAGTGGTTAACACTTTAGCTATTCTAGACATTATCTATATTTTCTTTATTAGTAAAAGGAAGAAAAAATAAAGGGACAAAACCTTTGTTTTGTCTTCGCTCGGACGTTATGAATGATGAAAATCATTCACGCGCTCCTCGCTAGCCAAAATAAAAACCTAATCATTTTTTCCTTCAACTAAACAATCTTGAAAGGTAATGGCCTCCCCTTCTTCCACAAAGGCGGTATCTCCCTTATTCCAAAAAACAAAACTCTCATCTTCATTGGCATATCTAGCTCCACTAGCAGAAATGACTTGTGGTAATTGTAAAGTTCTGCCGTCGCTCAAAACTAAATCAACTGAACTGTTTTCCCCAGTGGAAAAGATCGCTTGAATACTTTTATTATTTTGACAAAGAAAATTCGCGGTGATTATTTCTGGCACATTTGAAAGAAGTTCTTCTTCTTGAGAGCTTGGTTTCCAGATATAAACAACCGCAATAATGATAACTATAATTATTAAAACTAAAAATTTTTTGTTCATATTTTTATTTTGATTAAAATAATAATTGTTCAATTTGTTGATAACAACACTTTTTAAGTTTAACATGCGAATAAAAAACCTCAACCCCTTGCGAATATTTTTTTTGCCTCTATAATAGAGAAAAATAAAATTAATAGTTGAAATAAAAATATAAATTTAGCTCGTGGAACTGGCTTGGCTCTGCCAAGCCCTTTATTAGAAAAATAACCTAAAAGATAACGCAATGGAACAAAATCAAATTTTGCACTTTGGTGAGCATCTTACATTGGATGGCTACGAAGGAGTTTTTGAAAAACTCAATGATAAAGAATTAGTTTTGTCTTGTCTAACTGATTTACCCCAGCAATTAGGTATGCATTGCCTAAGTGAACCTGTGGTATATTTTGCGGAACCCAATCATATTAAAGACCCAGGGGGTTGGTCAGGCATGGTGGTTATTGCCGAAAGTCACATTAGTATTCACACTTTTCCGAAAAGAAAATTTGTTAGTATTGATGTTTATACTTGTAAAAATGGAATGGATACAGCTTTTGTAATTGATTATTTTAAGAAGGTCTTCGGACTGCAAGAAGTTGAAACAAACTTCATTAAGCGAGGCACTCGTTATCCCATTAAAGATACTGATTAATAAGAAAATTCTAAGTAGATTTTAGGTGATTTTTTTGATATATTAAAGTCGCAAGCCTGCTTGCGATTTTAGTTTTTGAAAATTAAAAAATGGAGGGGTGGCAGAGAGGTCGATTGCGCCAGTCTTGAAAACTGGAGTGCGGGAAACTGTACCGTGGGTTCGAATCCCACCCCCTCCGCTTTGGTAATTTTAGATACCGTTTAAGGTATCCAAAATTGACAACTAGTAAAAGAGGGTAAGGGGTTCGAAACAAACGAGTATATTTTTTCTGAAATAAAGAAAAATTACAAAAAACATTGTATACTTAAGATGTAGTTAATATTAATATTTTTATTTTAAAAAATATGAAAAAAATTAATTGGTCTATTCTTTTAGGTTCTTTGGGTTTTCTTGGTTTTCTTGGTTTTTTAGGAAAATATAATGGATGGAATTATTTAAATTTCCTCCATTTCCTCCATTTTTTAAGATTTTTTAAAATAAAAAATTTCAAAAAATAATTAAACAACTATAGAATTCTTGAATATTTAAAAAAGAAAAGGCGTACGGAGACCTTCGAAATGATAAAACAAATATAAACAAAAAATTTTATTAAACTAAAACCACAATAATCAAATGAAAAATAATCCTCGATTAACAACAACCATCTAATTTCTTTTCCTACAAACTAAATAATAGCCACTTGTTAAAATACTGTCTTCTTTAATGGTATTTTTTGACCTCCTGTTCCCATATTCTTCCTTAAGAATTCCTGAAAAAAGCAAAATTATTTTAGATAAAAGAAAAAATATTCCTTTTGTAAATTTTCCTCCCATTGGTTCAGTTTGAAAAGCAATTCCCTGTAAAAGAACCGCAATTGTTTTTATCGTACCAACTTCCTCTCTGAGTTCTATAATTTTCCAATCCTTAAAGAGATGCTTAAGACCATATTTAGTATAACGATAATAATCGTGAGGAGCATCGTGAAGAGGAAAAATAAAACGAGTGGTTAAAATTAAAGTTCCTTTTTTCTTTAGAACTCTTTTCATTTCTGAAATTGCTTTTTCTGGAGTGTGTAGGTGTTCTAAACCTTCATTACAAACAATCACCTCAAATTTTTCATCTTCAAATGGCAAATTGTGAGCATCACCGACAACATCGACACCTTTTCCTTTAGCGACATCAAAACCTAATCTATTGGTAAAATAATGACTGTAGGGAGAATTCCCCGCCCCTAAATCCAAAGTATATTTATCAGAGCGATGGTCTTGAACAAATTTATCCAGTTGAGTTCTGGTTATCTTTTTTCTTAAGAAATTTTTTAGCATTTTATTGTTTAGTTGTTAGTGTTAGTAGATTTATTATATCTAATAACTCTGAGACTGGCGAGAAAATTATTTTTACTTGCAGTAGATTCATCATTATTACTTAAATCACAAGAAACGCAACAAAAAGATAGACCTCTAATTCAAAGGATGGTAATATAAGTGGATAAAAATCTTTGTTAGTTATTTGTTTGTTAATCTTATGACAAAACGATCTTCAAAACTTACATATTATTTTCTTAAAGATATTAATCCCGTTGTCCGTTTCTTAATAATCTCAGATACAGTTCTTAGTGGTGCCGCTGGATTACTGGGACCAATTTTTGCGTTGTTTATTGAAGATTTTATTATTGGAGGAAATGAAATGGTAGCTGGACTGGCAGCTGGTATATATCTTTTTTCTAAAAGCATCTTACAAATTCCTATCGCACACTTCATTGATAAAATACGAGGTGAAAAAGATGACTTTTGGCTTATGTTTATTTGCACATTGTTAATTGCATTAATTCCCCTCTTATACCTGATAATTCACACACCTCTTCAGCTTTATATCGTAGAGTTTATTTTAGGGTTATTCACTGCATTTACTTTTCCAACTTATATGGCAATATTCACCCGCCATATTGATAAGAAAAAAGAAGGGCTTGAATGGGGTATTTATTTCACTTTGACTGACTTGACTGGTGCCGCTTTATCAGTCGTCGGTGGTTTTTTTGCCGTGACACAAGGATTTCCCAATCTTATCCTTGTTGTTGTGGTAGTATCACTATTTGGTTCACTGCTACTTTGGCCAATTAGGCCCTATATTAGATTAAGAAAAAAACATGAATAAAAAAATTACAATCACTTTTCTAATTATTTTAATTGCCATATTGTTAATCTGGGCTAGTTTTTATTTCGTTAAACAAAATAAAAATCCGGAGGAAATCATCCCCCCTCCAAGCGAAACAGTTTCTACTTTTGGAAATGACCAATTAGAAGAAGCTTTGGTTGCTTATCTCTTAACTCAAGAACAATTTAGTTGGAAAATTGAAGACCAAAGCATTAATGTTTGTGCGGTGGAAAATCTTGAACCAGAAAATCAACTGTTTCCTTTGTCTGTGTGGGTGTATTGCGGAGAATACCTTCTCGAAGACGGGAAGTTAAAAACGGTCAGTGGTTCGTCTCTACCAGCCAAAATAAATTACCCCAACGAATTATCTTTTTATGACTTAAATAAGTTTTCTTATGAAGCGCCTCGGGATGGTTCGTTTAATTCTGGAGATATTAAAAGAATCTTTTCCCCAGAAGCCCAACAAAATATTTCAAGTCTTGATAAAAAACTACTCATTGAAAAAGTTGAGACCACTGCCTTAGCTAAACTTATTAAGAAAACTGAATAAAGCTTAATAATCAATAAAAAATTAAAAAATGCCTTGCCTTTCCTTAAGCATAAAAAGAGGTTATAATTGTAGAAATAGAGTTTTTGGGGGCAAAAACCTAAATTATTATTAAGTTAAAATAAAAATATGAAAAGTAAAATTTTAATGATCAGTTTATTAGCAATAACTTTTGTCTTTGCCAACAATGCCTGTGCTGTTGGCCAAAATAATGAAAACACTATGGACAAAAATCTCCAAGGACAACAAGGAGAAGAAGTCCAAATGCAAACACAACAGATATTACTAGATGATAAACAAGGAAGGAGTACCTCTACCCCAAACCAGATTCAAAATCAAGAAGAAATGCAAAATCAAAATCAAACTGGTTTAGTGGTAGCGGAACAAAGAAGAAGTCAAATCGCTAATGCGGTGCAAACCATGTTACAAGTAGCAGAAAGAAATAGTGGAATTGGAGAACAAGTTAGAATAATTGCTCAAGCCCAAACACAAAATCAAGAACAATTAGAAAGTAGTTTGGAGAAAGTTCAAAAACGAAATGAATTTATTAAACTCTTTTTTGGACCAGATTATGATGAGATAAACAAAGCCGAAGAAGTTTTAGTCCAAAATCGTGAACAAATTGGACAATTAAGTCAAATTAAAAATGAATTGACAAATCAAACTGACCAACAAGCTTTAACACAACAGATTCAGATGTTAGAACAAGCTAATTTGGAAATTGAAAATTCATTAGGAAATGAAAAAAAGGGTTTCAGTTTACTTGGCTGGGTCTTTAAAATGTTTTCTAACTAATTACTCTTTAAATAAATTTTAGATAAAAAATAAAAATCTCTTCATCAAAAGAGATTTTTATTTTATTATTTTAATGGCTTCTCCATTGATAAGAGCATGAGAAATTTTTTTATAAGCTGAAGATAAAATTCTTTGAAAAGTGCTTTGTGAGGTTTTCATTTCTTTAGAACATTCCACTTGGTCTAAATCTTTGATGTTCTTCAGCCGTAAAGCCTCTAATTCTTCCCAAGTTAGTTCTACCTCGTCTAAAAATCTCATCGGGACACCTTGAGGTTTAAAATAGATTATTTGAGGATTAATTCTAATCCGTCTACATAATCTTGGTCTGGGCATAATAAATAATAATTACTAAAGCTAATTATATAAGATTAAAAACAAACAAAAAACCCCATCTCCCACTCTCAAGAGTGGGGTTAAGAGGTTTTTGTTTTAGGCATTACGACCGCGTCCATTAGAACGTATTCCTCGCCCTAGTCCTTGGCGATTTCGCCCTTGTCCCATTCCCTGACCACGACTATCAAATGGTCTCCCTTGTGGTTTAGCGTCAGGACACTGACCCATCTGACCACCAGTCTTAGGACCTTTACCAGCAGGACCTGTTCCATCAAATCTAGGCATAATATTTTTTGGTTTAGATTAATAAACAGAATAAATAACTCGACCCTTTGAAAAATAACTGCAAGTTATTTATAGTTATGAGTATATACCCATTACTTTTTATTGTCAAGCTTTTCCCGTTACAACTCTTTTTTATCAAAAAATATGATAAAATATTTATATGGAAATAGAGATAACTTGGCAAGCTTTTGAATATGAACACAGCCCTAAATCCGCTGATTGGTTTTGGGTGGTTTGGATTATCGCAGTAGGTATAGCCGTAACTGCTTATTTATTTAATAATCTTTTGTTTGGAATTTTTATTTTAATCAGTGCCTTTTCTCTTTCGCTGTATAGTAGCCGTAAGCCCAATTTTTTAACTTTTCGCCTTTCAGAAAAAAACTTGTTCATTGGAGAAAAAAATATTCCTTTCTCTTCTTTGCAATCCTTTTGGATAGAAGATGAAAAAATTATTTTTCAAGCCGAGAGTAAAATTGTTCCTTACATTGTAATTCCTCTTAGCAAAGAAATTGACCGTGATAATTTAAAAGAGTATTTGTTAAAACATTTAGAAGAAGAGGAGCACCATGAGCCCTTGTCTCAGAAGATTTTTGAAAGATTAGGTTTTTAGTTTTTATTCGTCCCTATAGCTCAATGGATAGAGTACAGGTTTGCGGAACCTGCGATCAAGGTTCAATTCCTTGTAGGGACACAGTAGTTCAACCCCGACGTTTTAGTCGGGGTCCCGACCTTAAATGTCGGGATGGATAGTCGCCTCATCGGCGACCCGCCGATGAGGCGGGAACGTGACTTTGCGGAAGTCATGATGTAGGTTCGATTCCTACTGGGGGCACAAATTGAACGAAGTGAAATTTGGGCTCCCAGAACAAGCCAGCTGCCTGGCTCGTGTTAGGAATCGAAAGCCGGAATATGTTGCGACTGAAAGGAGCAACAATGAGGCGGGGTCGCAAACACTTTATTTTTTATAAGCAAAGCGAAATAAAAAATTTAGTGACTTGTGTGCAATTCCTACCAAGGAGACAAGAAAAGTTGAGAATATAAATTAAAAATTTAACAGGGTAATCCTATCAAAATAATATCAAAAAACATCTCTACCCCCCCCCCAACCAGGGCTGGTTTGGGGGGAATGGGGCTGTTTTTGGGTGAAAAATAAAACCCAAACAAAATTTGAGCATTAAAATTTTTAACAAAAAAATTACTGTTCTTGGACTTTAGTCCAAGAAAAAATTCCACTGTTTGACGACCCACTGGGAGGAGTTTGGAATTTTTAAGTCATTGTTTTGTGGTGCCTTTGGCAAAAAATTTTTTACTGCTCAAAATTTTGTTTGGGTTTTATTTTTCCAATTTAATAACACTCATCTAAACAACACTCTCACATCTAAGATTCTCGCCAATGATTCTATCTCTCCCGCCCAAGAAAAAGTCGGGGTGCCTAAATAACAATTACCTCCCAAAGAAATGGCCGCCCCACCTGAATTTCCTTTTTCCACTTTAGCCGAGGTAATAAAATAATTATCATCAAAACCCGAAACAATTCCATCAGTGACGGTAACATTTTTTTGGTCACCGATACTAGGATAGCCCAAAATAACAACTCCATCCCCCAAAGTAGGATTCTCTGAGCAAAGATTGGGAGGACTTTGTAATAACGCCTGGATATATTCATTAGAAAAATCTAAAGTAATCAACCCCCAATCAAATTTATCACTCAACACCGCCATATTTTTAGAAGTGAAAGAAATATTTTCCTGTGGAAACTTAATAAGGCACTCACTAGCCAAATCATCTCTTCCTATAGAAATCGCCGAGACGATGTGCTTATTTGTTAAAACAGCTACCAACCCACTTCCCCAGTGAGTTAATAAACCCGAGCCATTGGATTGAAGAAACAATTCTCCCGTGCTTGGTAAATAAAAACTACATTTCAACGCCACAACATAAGGACTCCACTGATTTACAATCTTTGTGAGTTCGTTTTTCCCTACTGTGGTAATTTTTTCTTCTAACCCCAAAATTTGTTGCTGAGCCAAAATTTGTTCTTTGGTTTGCTGTTCTTCAGCGAGCAGTCGTTTTTGTTTTTCTGAAAATAGTTCGTCCTTTAGTTGAGCTAATTCTTCAACGTTAACTTGTTGGAGTTGGCCAACTTCAATCTCTAATTCTTCTAATTGATTAGCTTGTTTTAAAAGTAAGTTAGTCGTTAAGAGAGAATCAGTTTTAATTTTTTGTAGTTGAATTGCTTCTAAACAAATAAAACTAACCGTTAGGATAAATAACAAGATTAAAATCAAAGTGAGTTGGTCTTTTTTAAAGTTAAAATCTAACTTCAACATAGATTTATTATACACTAAAGAAAGGACCACAAAACCTAAAGGTTTTGTGGTCATCTCTTGACAAATTTATTGGATATTTTTAATCGCCTTGGAAAGACGAGCTTTTTTTCGTGAAGCTGTATTTTTTTTAAGAATTCCTTTTTTAGTCGCTTTGTCAATAGCTTTATAAGCCAATGAGAGCTTTTCCCACGCTTCATCCTTTTTCTTGTTAGTGACCAAGCTTTCAACAACCTTAATAGAATCTTTCATCGTTCTTTTTCGTCGCAAATTGAAAACTCTCTTTTTTTGAGAACTTCTTAAAGCTTTTTTAGCTGATTTAATGACTGGCATATGCAAAGAGATTACTATATTTAGACAAAAAAAGCAATGAATTTAGACACCTGGTGCCTAAATTTGCGTAAGCTACCGACTAGTTATTATTGTGTTATAATTAACATTATGATTAAGCAACTAACAGGACAAATTGTTCATCAAGAAAATAATTACATTGTTTTAAATGTTGGAGGGGTTGGCTATAAAATTTTTCTGACAACAGACATATTCAAAAAATTAAAAGCGAGTAACACAACAGGCCCAACAACAATCTGGACTCATTTGGCGGTAAGAGAAAATTCTTTGGATTTGTACGGTTTTTTAGAAAAAACAAATTTAGATTTTTTTGAGATGCTAATCACCATTTCTGGAATAGGGCCAAAGACCGCTTTAGGTATTTTAAATGTCGCAACAGTAGAAACCTTAATTTCCGCGATTACTTCCAAAGATACTAGTTATCTAACAAAAGTTTCTGGAATCGGACAAAAAAACGCTGGAAAAATTATTTTAGAATTGAATAATAAAATTAAAGATTCTGGAGAAACTGGTTTAAGTATGAAAAATGATATGGACGCCATTGAGGGTCTGAAAGCTTTGGGCTACTCCAATAAAGAAGCCATTGAGGCCTTGAAGAAGATAGATAAAACCATCACAGAGGTTGGAGCTAAAATAAAAGAAGCGATGAAACATCTATGTTAGAAAAAATTTTATTCAAAATAAAAAAAATAATTCCTCTCAAACTGTTTAGACAATTACAACCTTTTTACCATTACACTCTGTCTTTAATAGGAGCAATTATTTATCGTTTTCCTTCTAGAAAAATTTTTGTGATAGGGATAACAGGGACAAAAGGTAAAACCAGTACCGTAGAATTGGTTAATGCTATTTTAGAAACAGCTGGGTACAAAACTGCTTTAGCAGGAACGCTTCGTTTTAAGATTGGGAACCTGTCCGAAAATAATAAATTTAAGATGACAATGCCTGGAAGATTTTTTATTCAACAATTTTTGAGAAAAACCGTTAACAAAAAATGCGACTTTGTGATTTTAGAAATGACTTCCGAAGGAACCAAACAATTTAGACATAAATTTATTCAACTCAACTCGCTTATTTATACCAACTTAGCCCCCGAGCATATTGAGTCCCACGGGTCTTATGAAAAATACCGCGAAGCTAAATTAAAAATAGCCAAGACCTTGGAAAAATCTCACAAAAAAAGAAAATCTATTATCGTCAATGCTGATGACCAAGAAAGTTCTCATTTCCTTAATATTGATATCAAAAAAAAATACCAATATTCTCTTTCTGAGGCTCAGCCTTTTGAATTAAAAAAGGATGGTTTGTCATTAACAATTGATAAACAAAAAATAAACTCGTGCCTGTCAGGTGAATTTAATATTTACAATATTTTGGCAGCGATTACTTTTGCAAAGACACAAAATATCGGAATCACTACTATAAAAAAAGCCATTGAACACTTTAAGGGTATTCGCGGACGAGTAGAGAGAATTGATGAGGGGCAAGATTTTACTGTAATTGTTGATTACGCTCATACTCCCGATTCTTTAGAAAAACTTTATGAGGCCTTTCCTAATTCCAAAAGAATTTGTGTCTTGGGTAATACAGGGGGGGGAAGAGATAAGTGGAAAAGAAAAATTATGGGAGCCCTTGCGGACAAATATTGTTCAGAAATTATTTTAACTAATGAAGACCCTTACGATGAAAACCCCCGAACCATTATAGATAATATGATTGAGGGAATTAAAAAACCAATTTATCAAATTATTATGGATAGAAAAGAAGCTATTCAAAAAGCCGTTTCGTTAGCCCAAACTGGTGATATTGTTCTCATCACTGGTAAAGGAACCGACCCTTACATTATGGGACCAAATAATTCCAAATTAAAGTGGGATGATGCTATAATAGCAAGAGAAAGTATTATTAATTTGCTTCAAAGTAAAAATGGATGAAGGAATAAAAGGGATCTTGTGGGTTTTGGTTGGAATCGGTTTGATTTGGTTGTTTTTAGGTGGTCCTGGAAGAATGATTGACAAAACAGGAGTTTTTATTAAACCCCTGTCTCCTGTAGACACAGGGGAAACTTATGGAACAATCCCCTCTTGGAGTTTTTTTGGTAAAAAAGACGAGGAAATTTCTTCACAAAATTTATCAGAAGAAGAACGACTCGCTTTAGAATTAGAGCAAACCAAGAAAGAACTTGAGGAAATTCAAACAAACTTGAAAAAAATTGAGGACGAAGAAAACACCTCTTCTTTTTCAGAAAAAGTAACTATTAAAAGATGCCAAGGTTCACAAACAGATGTAGATAAAGAATATATAGAGTTAAGTGTTAATTCATCTGTTAGTGAAAAAATCTTAATTTCTGACTGGACTTTGAAAAGCGAAATGACTGGAGCAGAAATTAAAATAGGAGAGGCCTCTAAATTACCCTATACCTCACAAATAAATAAAGAGTCAGCAATTTTTGTCTCAGGGGGAAATGAAGTAATTATCACCACGGGACGTTCGCCAATCGGAGTGTCCTTCCAAATAAATAAATGCTCTGGCTATTTAGAACAATTTCAAGATTTTAACCCCTCCATAGCAAAAAAATGCCCTTTGGTGGAAGATGAAGATTTACCTTTTTCTGGACCAAATGCTTTTGATGATAACTGTTGGGAGTATATAGAGTCGATTTCTCGTTGCGAAACTCCTCTCATTTTTCCCACAGGGATGCAACATGAATGTAGAGAATACCTAACCACAGAAGTCAATTATAATGCCTGTGTTGATAATTATAAAAATGAAAGCGATTTCTATCAACCTGAGTGGAGAATTTTTCTTGAGAGGAAAACTGAATTGTGGAAAAAAGAAAGAGAAATTATAAAACTCCTTGATGCTCAAGGTAAAATTGTAGATGTTTATTCTTATTAATTTTAGATATTAAGCATTCTAAATAGAGCAATTCCAATGGCAACAGCCACATTGAGAGATTCTTTTTCTCCTTTCATTGGAATTTCAGCGACAATGTCACATTGGGCTAACAATTGTTTTGAAATTCCGCTAACTTCATTGCCTAAAAGAAAAGCTGTTGACTGGTTAAGTTTAATTTTTTTATAATCAACAGAGTATTTATCTTGTTCTACTCCAATCAATTGAACCCCCTCTTTTTTTAATTTCTCAATTAATTTTTTAGGTTGAGAAAAATATTCCCAAGGAACTTTTTTTTCAGCTCCTAAAGAAACTTTTGAGATGGCTTTGACTTCTCTACCAAATCTATCTAAAGGAGTTGGTGTATAACCCGTTAAAAAAATTTTAGTAATGCCACAGGCCTCTGCTGTCCGAAAAATAGAACCCACATTATAAATACTTCTAATATTATGCAAAATTAAAAAATTCTTCATATTTTTAATACTATGTTATAATACATTTATGCCTATATTAAATCCACTACCTGAATTACTTGCTTTATCTTTTCTCGCTCCATTACTTTTGCGAATAATTATCGGGGCTTATTTTTTAGAGCAATTTCTTACTATTGTTTATGCCAAATATTTCACCCAAGAAAATCTTAAAATTAAAAATACCTTTAAGTATTTAATTGGAATTAAAACTATTAGCGCCTTAGCTTTAGTGATTGGATTTTATACACAAATAGCTGTTTTGATTTTAATTGCTTTGACCATAATAGATATGTTGATGGAACACAAAGTAAAAAAATTGAAAAATATAAAATTGCAATTTTATATTTTTATATTAGCAATTTTGCTTTCTTTGCTTGTGACAGGGGCCGGATTTTTTGCAATAGATTTACCTCTTTAAACTGGACTTTTCTCTATTTTTTGATATTATTTTTTGTGTTTTAAGTTAAATACATCCGCTCGTAGCTCAGATGGTAGAGATTGAAGCGACATTTAGGAGCTTCAATGGCTTTTAAGTTTCTTAAAAGGCTGCGAATTGATACAATGAGATTATGGTTAAAAATTAAATAAAATACATCCGCTCGTAGCTCAGATGGTAGAGATTGAAGCGACATTTAGGAGCTTCAATGGCTTTTAAGTTTCTTAAAAGGCTGCGAATTGATACAATGAGATTATGGTTAAAAATTAAATAAAATACATCCGCTCGTAGCTCAGATGGTAGAGCAGCAGCCTTTTAAGCTGACGGTCGCAGGTCCGATCCCTGCCGAGCGGACATAAAATACTTAACCCCGAAGCATTAGCTTTGGGGTTTTAGTATTTTTCCGTTTGGTAGGGATCGGAACGAGGGAGTATATTTTTCTGGAACGAAGTGGAAGAAAAATACGACCGAGCAAGGTTAAGAGTTCTTAATAAAATTGGAGTGAGTTTACGAACGAACAATTTTATTTAGAACTGGGAACCGATCCC
>CAYWKC010000016.1:0-1301 GCA_964459145.1 uncultured Candidatus Saccharibacteria bacterium | reverse complement strand
AAATTGGAGTGAGTTTACGAACGAACAATTTTATTTAGAACTGGGAACCGATCCCTGCCGAGCGGACATAAAATACTTAACCCCGAAGCATTAGCTTTGGGGTTTTAGTATTTTTCCGTTTGGTAGGGATCGGAACGAGGGAGTATATTTTTCTGGAACGAAGTGGAAGAAAAATACGACCGAGCAAGGTTAAGAGTTCTTAATAAAATTGGAGTGAGTTTACGAACGAACAATTTTATTTAGAACTGGGAACCGATCCCCTTTGCCAAGCCAACCGCTTGGCTTTCATCAGGGATCGAACGGCGGAATATGTTGTGAGTGATAACGAGCAACTATGAGCCGTGTCCCGTGGCACTTAATAAAATACGAGCGGTAGCGAAGTATTTTATTTTAGTGATCGCCAGAACGAATCTGCCGAGCAGACTATAAAATAAAGAATAGAAAAAGATCGGAACCCCCATGGGAGTTCCGACCTTCGTTTTACAATCACTTCAGTTTCTCCTCAAGAAACTGAACTTTTGTCTGAAGAGAATGGTCTCTCTTCAGTGCTTTTGAAAAAGCGTCCGCTCCGTAGAGAACAGAGGAATGGGAGCGATTGACCATCTGACCGATTGACTCCACAGATTCATCGGTCAATTGACGAGCCAGATGAAAGTAAATCTGTCGAGGCAAAGATACCGTCTTCTCGCTGGACTTTCCTTTGAGAACCTCTACCTCGATTTTAAAAACCGTGGAGACCTCCCCCAAAATCCTCTCAAGACTTATCCCTTTCGAAGACACGTAAAGGTGAGTAACCTCGTCTACAATTTCCCGAGAAGAAAGTGAGGGGTTAATCTGTCTCCTCACTTTTATATTCTCCAAGAAACTCTTTATTTGGCGAATCTCACCCTTCCCCATAGCGGAAAGAATATTCACCGTCTCATGATCCAAGAAACAGTGTTCCTTTTCCGCTAATGCCATAATGAGTTGGCGACGAGTCTCCAAGTCAGGGAAAGATAATTCCGCTCTCCATCCTTGGATTATTCGCGACCTCAGTTCTTCTGAAAAGCCCCCGAACTTCTCGGGCGGAAGAACAGAAGTAAAGACAACTCTTTTGTCTACTTCCCTTTCCATGTTTTCCAGAACAGAGAAAAGAAAATCTTGGGTCTTTGTTTTCCCACAGAGAAAGTGGACCCCATCAATAACAAGAAAATGGCTCCTCATTAATTTCTGACGAAGGTTATCAATACTTACTCCACCATCTTGTTTCCTCACCGAGGAAACAAAGCCACCAACAAAATCACTCCCTGTCAAGTAGTAAG
>CAYWKC010000015.1:0-15516 GCA_964459145.1 uncultured Candidatus Saccharibacteria bacterium | reverse complement strand
TAGGATGAAGTAAATATCCACGAGAGTAATCGAATCCTGTATCGCCCACAAAATCTTAAGTCCCAATGCGAGAGCATTGGGACTTTTGATTTTGTTGTGGCGAGACAGAATTCGAACCGAGGCGATACAAAGTCTGCCGAAACGAAGTGGAGGCAGAGTCGCCGAGTGGAGGTTAAGGGAGTGAGATATTTACAAGTCCGTAGGATGAAGTAAATATCCACGAGAGTAATCGAATCCTGTATCGCCCACAAAATCACAGCGAAGTAAAAAGATTAGAGATTAAAAAATTATTCACATTTAGTCAGTTGCTTGGAGTGATTTGATGATGTATATTAAAGATAGGTGGTTCCTTTATTTTTTCAATAAAACCTTAACGGAGAAAGGAGACATTATTATGGTCAGAACAATAACGTCAACTCCTCATACGGTTTTGAGGGAAGTGCGGGAAGTCGGTGAGTTGCTTCAGGGCATACCTGAAGTAACGAGAGTAACAACGGGAAGTTTTAGCTATCGGGGGGCGTCTCCTAAGAGAAGAATTCGAGTGATGACTCAAACTCAAAAGGTCGGTGGGCCGTGGCCTGTCAAGGTAATCTGTCCCGAGGGAGTGCAATTTCTTTTCGTTTATACCAAACAAAAAGAAGAAGATGCGTTCTCCCTCAAAAAACTGCTAAGACAAACAGTTCCCAACTTCCAGCTGGTCTAGCCACTCTCTTCTTATTCTCCCATTCGGACAACCTCTCTCGTGGCAGAGAGGTTGTTTTTTTATTGTGTAGCTATTTGGTTTCTTGCAACCAAGAATAGATATTTTCTAGGGCTTTGGCAGCATCTCCAGTAGCGATATTATTTTGATGGTAAAGTCCGTGGGTGCAATCTCCAGCAGCCCAAATTCCTTCCACAGAGGTTCTTTGTGTCATTGGGTCAACAATAATGGCTTCATGGTCATTTTTCTTTACAAAATCAATAAATAGGGTGGTGGGGGTAGATCCAACCTCAACAAAAACCCCTGCGGTGGAAAGTTCAATTTCTTGATTATTTTTGGTGTTTTTATAAATAATTGACTTAATAAAATTGTCTCCTTTAATCTCGACAATTTGTGCGTTAAGAATCAGCTTGAGTTTGTCTAATTGGGATATTTTTTGAACAACAAGTTCATCAGCTCTAAATTTTTCGGACCGATTAAGCAAAGTGACGCTTTTTGCATAAGCCGATAATTGAGAAGCTGACTCAAAAGCTGAATTTCCACCCCCGATAATAACGACATCTTTGCCAGTAAAAAGAGGACCATCACAAGTGGCACAGTAGACCAATCCCTTTCCTTCAAATTTTTTTGCTCCAAGACAATCTAATTTCTTTCTAGAAGCACCTGTGGCAATCATAACCGCCCTTACTGAATAAGTTTGAACATCAGTGATGATGTTAAAAAGATTATTTGTTTGTTGTTCAATTTTTTTTACTTTCTCTTTCTTGATATCAACAACATCTTGAGAATAAGCCCTTAAATGTTTCTCAAGTTTTTTGGCTAATTCTTGTCCGGAGAGAGCAATTGTTCCAATCCAGTTTTCAATTTTAGATGAAGTAGCGCTTTGTCCACCAAAACTTTCAGCAAAAAGGACAGTTTTTATTTTTTTCCGAGAAGCATAAACCCCAGCTGTTACTCCAGCTGGTCCGCCTCCGATGATAGCCAAATCATACATAATAAGTTAGTCGAAAGTTCATAAAGTCTATAAAGTCAAAAGTTAAATAAATTTTTTCTAAAAATTTATTTTTTATTTTTTTGATCTTTTAAGAAAAGACGGAATAGCATCCCAAGTATCATCCTCATCATCCTCAGGAATAATAATATTAGATTTTTCTGGAAGGGGAGAGCCCTTTTTTTGTTTTTCCTCCTTGTCTTTTTTTGAGGAAGTTCCTCCAAAGAGTCCTCCTTTATTTTCTCTTTTTACTTCTTCATCTTTTTCTTCCCTAATGTTTTTTTGGAAAAAACCTCTTCCCCCACTATCTCCATCTGTGTAATCTTTAAATCCAGTAGCAATAACGGTTACTTTAATTTCGTCTTTCTTGAGTTTGTCAGTTTTTGAAGTTCCAAAAATGACTTTGGCCTCTGGGTCAATTGATTCAGTTACAATTTTAGCGGCGTCTTGAATTTCATTTATAGTTAGGTCATCCCCTCCTGCTACTGAAAGCAGAACGCCCTTGGCCCCTGCAATAGAAATGTCAAGCAAAGGTGAATTAATGGCACTACGAGCAGCTTCTTCAGCTCGTTTTTCTCCGGTAGCTCGCCCAATCCCCATAAGAGCCGAACCAGCATTTCCCATAATGGTTAAAATATCAGCAAAGTCAACATTAATTCTTCCGGGGACAGTAATTAAGTCAGAAATTCCTTCTACAGCTTCTTTTAAGATTTTGTCACTCATAGCAAAAGCATCTTCCATAGTTGTCCCCTCTGGAGCAACACTTAATATCCTATCATTAGGAATGACAATTAAAGCATCAACTTCTTGTCTTAATCTTTCAAGACCTTGTTTAGCAATATCGTTTCTTTTTGCTCCTTCAAAAGAAAAAGGTTTAGTCACGACAGCCACAGTCAATATTCCTAAATCTTTGGCGATTTTTGCTATTATAGGCGTGGCTCCTGTGCCTGTTCCCCCTCCGAAGCCTGCAGTTAGAAAAACCATATTTGAGCCCTTGAGAACATCTTGAATTTCTTCAGCTGTTTCTTCGGCAGCTCGTTTTCCTAAATCAGGATCCATCCCGGCGCCCAATCCACCCGTGAGGTTTTTCCCAATATGAATCTTCTTTTTTGCTAAAGAATGATGTAAATCCTGGGCATCAGTGTTAATTGCAACAAATTCAACTCCTTGAACTTTGGATTTTATCATATAATTAGTGGCGTTTTTTCCAGCCCCACCAACTCCAATGATTTTTATTCTAGCAAAAGCTTCTACAGCTGTATTTATTTTTGGCATATTTAATTTCTTTTATTATTAACGACTTAATTTTTTAGCCCTAACATATGAGCATCTATTTACCTTTAATAATAAACATATTAACAGAAAAAGCAAAACTATACAAAGAATTGTTTAATCCATTTTTTTCCTCGGTCTTTAATATTTTTGGTCAATTTAGATATGGAAAAACTATCCTCAGACAAGGTTAAACCAGTCAAACATAAACCACAAGCCACAGCCCAAGTTGAATCTTGAATTCTTTCTTGATTGGAGTTTAAAAAATACAGATTAGCAATTCTGGAAGGTAAATTAAGAGAAGCTTTGGCCAAATCATTTATTGTAGTAATGCCCGAACCACCACCAGAAAGAATAATTCCAGCGGGGAGAAGTTCATTTCGGTCAATCTTTTTTAAATGGTTTTCAATTAATATAAAAATATTTTTTAAACGAGTAGTGGTAATTTCTTCTAATTCTCTCTTGGAATATATAGTTGAGGTTATGATACCTTGTTTAATTTTTTCAGCTTCACCCAGTTCAATTCTAAAACCGAGGGCAATATCATTGGTGATATCAGTTGAACCCATAGGAAAAACTTCTAACGAGATAGGCAAATTATTTTCAAAAACAACAATAGAAACTGTCTCTGCCCCGATGTCTGTTAAAACACAGCCCACCATTTTTTGTGTTTTAGTTAGCGTTACACAACTATTTGCAATAGGAGAGGCAACAATTTCGCCTTCAATTTCAATTTGGGCGTCTTCAACAACTTGAACGAGATTATTATAATGTTGTTCCAAACAAACGATAAAGAGTGATTCCACTTTTAATTTTTCACCTTTCATTCCAACTGGGTCTCCTAAAACTTTTCTGTTATCAATCATAAAACTGAAAGTGGCGACATGAATGACTTTCTTATTCAAAAAAGCAGGACTGTTTTGACTTTCTTTTATTGCATTGTTGACGTCAAGTTCTGTTATTTCAGAATCAGCTCGAGTAATTGTTGTTGTCCCCTTGGCTCTTATTCCTTCTAATCCCTCTCCTCCAACTGAAATTGTTGCTTTTTTAATTTTTACGTTTGCGCTTTTTTCTGCCTGTCTGACAGCTTGTAAAACACTTTCTGTGGTTTCTCTTTTGTTTATAATATAACCGTGTCTTAATCCCCTTGATTTACAAAGACCTCTCCCAATAATGTGGGGAATAAGTTTATTTTGACTTTTAACCAATTCAGTAATAACCACTTTAATTTGGTAAGTTCCGATATCTATCCCTGTGGTAATTTTTCTTGTCACAATAAATCAAATAATAAAATTATCGATGATAATTTAAATGTTTTTAAAGAAAGAAAAACAGGCTAGAAATTAAAGATTAAATTTCTTTCTTATTCTTTCTTCCTCTCCTTCCATTTTACTACTATGTTCGTAACCTTTCAAATGAAGCAAACCGTGGATAAATAAAAAACCTATAAATTTATTGTAAGATTTGTCAAATCTGAAAGACTGTTTTTTAGCTAAATTTAAGTTTATAAAAATTTCCCCCTCGTCTTTTGATAGGGGAAAAGTTAAAATATTTGTAGGTCTACCGATTTTTCTGTATTGTTTATTTAACTTGCGAGATAATTTATCTCCAATAAAAACTAAACTTAACTCGTAATCCTCGTTTAAAACAAATTGCTTAATTTTATTAAATGAAATAACGGGTGTTTTTTTCTTAGTTGTATTTTTTATTTCCATTTCTATATTAAACCACAAAACAACAAAATAAAAAAAGGGTCTGCTGACCCTTTTTATTTTTTATCTTAATCTATTTTCTGGGACTTTGCCCATTTTTATTTGTTTTTTTATTTCTTCTCTTTTTTTAATTTTACTTAAAGTCCCTTTTTTCTTTATATATTTTGAAATTGCTCTTTTATGATAACGAATAGAACGAACACGAGGAAGAATTCCAGCATTGCGGACCTTCTTAGTAAAACGACGAATTATATTAGTATCATTTTCGTTATTGCTTTTTATTACTTCTGCATTAATCATGAGTATAAACTATCATTTTTTAGTAAAAAAAGCAATAAAAAGTTATTTTAATTGTCGTAAATAGGGGAGAAGGTCACTGGTAAATATTGTTTTTTGAGAGGCCTTTCTTAAATCTTTTACAATAACAGTCCCCTCAATCACTTCTCTTTGACCTAAGATTATAGCATAGGGGACTTCTGATTGTTTGGCTATCTCAATTTGTTCAGAAAATTTGTCCAAGTATAGGTTTTGCTGAATTGTCAAGCCAGATTGGCGGAGCAATTCCATAATAGACAAACTTTTTAATTTTGCTCTTGGCCCAAGTTGGATAAAATAAAATTCAGGTTTTTTCCCGTGAAGAGGAAACGGAATTCTTTTTGCTTGAAAATTCTTAATTTCTAAAGAAATTCCAACTGCGGTTGAATCTTTCTTTCGCATAATTTTTCTGGCTAACTCATCATATCTCCCCCCTTTTCCTAAAAGGATTTCTTCGTCGTTCCCGTTATTTTTGCTTCTTATCTCAAAGATTACTTTTGAGAAAAAATTATCTGAACTAATTAAAGAGTTGTTAAGACGATAAGCGATATCAATTGATTCAAGGTGTTCGAGGACTTCTTTTAAGTGTTTTTGACTATTCTCGGATAAAAAATAAATTGATTTAGGAGCACCATCTCTTAGTTGTTGACATTCTTTGTGGTTACATGTCAATAAATTAAATATGTTTTTTTTATTTAACTCCCTACATTTGGGATGTAGTTGGTTAATCTTACTTTTATAATAATTAAAAAGTTCATTTCTGAATAACAGAAAAGATTCTTTGTCTCCGACACTATTTATATCTACAATAATATTTTTGAAACCCTCCTCAGTTAAGGCGATAACAGCTGTTTGTATAATAATGGCTTCTGCAATACTGTGAGGAACACCAATGATATCAAGATTTTTCTCAAAGTTAAAACTTTTCCTACAACGATTATTGGCTTGTTTGTTTAAGTTACTATAAACCATTGAAACGGTATTTTTTTTCTGGAGGTCGTTTAATAGTTGTGATTTTATAAGAAAATTTTTTTTCTCAGAACTAAAATCTGTTTGCTTGTCTATGTGGAGAGGGGGAACTTCCAATGTTTCAAAACCATAATGTGTAGCTACTCTATCTATCCCATTAATTTTTTTTGTCATAATTATTTTATTAAATAAAGTTTAATTGCTAATTAGACACCCAATAAATTGGCTTATTTAATTTTTAAAATTTGTTTGAACTTTCTGGAAAAAATTCTATTTGATTAAAAGGGAACAATCTAAGAAAAGCTCTGCCGATAATAAGATCTTTTGGTAAGGAACCCCAAGTTCGCGAATCTGAACTGGCGGGTCGATTATCCCCCATAACAAAATACTCGTCTTCACCCAAAGACATTTCAGATTCGTTATTACCTAAATTTTTTATGTAGGGTTCTTTTAATTCGAATCCGTTTGGATTTTCTTCGTTTTTTATAAAAATCTTAGAACTTTTGATTAAAACTGTTTCATTAGGAAGACCAATTATTCTTTTGATGAAGAATTTTTTATGGTCTCCAGGATATTTGAAAACAATTACTTCTCCTCGAGCTGGTTCAGTGAAATTATAAGAAAGTTGGTCTACAATAAGATAATGTCCAGTTTCAAAATTGGGGCTCATAGATGCTCCACTAACCAGAAAGGGTTGAGCGATAAAAATTCTGAAAGGCAAAACTATTAAAATAGCAATCAAAGAAAATTTAAGGGTTTCTATAATAAAATTTTCCTTGTTTTCATTCATCTTGTTAGTATTTTATTACAATTGAAAGCGAAAAGCAAAAATTAGAACACAAAAAAGAAATAAGAAAATTTATTTGTTGGGTCAAGTTAGAAATTACAAAGAGAAGGGGGTTACTTTTTTGTTTTTTTTGATATACAATTGCAGATATGTCTTATATTCTTGTTGGTTTAGGAAATCCGGGGAAGGAATATGAAAATACTCGTCATAATTTGGGGCGAATTGTTTTGGAATGTTTCCGCAAGAAATGCGATTTTTCAGATTGGAAAGAAAGTAAGAAAAATCACGGGCTTATCTCTGGGGGGAAGATAAAGAAATCAAAAGTAATGATGTTAGAGCCAGAAACATTTATGAACAAATCGGGGTTAAGTGTCAGTTCTTTTATTGATAGTAGGAAAAAAGCCGAAAAATTAATTGTTGTTCATGATGATTTAGATTTACCGATTGGAACATTTAAAATTTCTTATAATAAGGGAAGTGGGGGGCATCGGGGGTTAGATTCTATTGTAAAAAATATTAAGACGAAGGAATTTGTTAGGGTGAGGGTGGGAATTTCACAATTTACACCAACAGGAAAGTTAAAGAAACCGCAAGGTGAACAGAAAGTGCTTGATTATCTAATGTCAGATTTTAGTAAAAAAGATTTAGAAATTTTAAAAAAGATTAAACCTAAAATAGTTCAAGCAATAGAATCTGTGATTGTAGATGGTCGGCAGGTGGCAATGAATTTGTTTAATTAAACTTCAAATAAAAAAGACGGATTAAATAATCCGCCTTTTTTATTTTATAAATTCAGCAAAGGAGTATTTAACGAACAAAAGATAAAGTCATCTTTTGAGAATTAGGATCAAAGATATTGATCTTAAATAGGTATCCCTTACCAATTTCTAATGCTTCTCTTAACTTTTCTTCATTTTCAAATTCTGAGACGTGAATTAATCCAGCCACCCCCTCTTCAACACTAGCGAGAGCACCATGTTTATTAAATTTAATGATTACTCCACTAACCTCATCTCCTTTTTTGTATTTTTCAGCAGCTTTTTTCCATGGATTCTCGGTTAAAGCCTTTATGGAAAGAGAAATCTTTCCATTTTCAATCTCAATGATTTTTACTTTTATTTTATCTCCGGGTTTGAAAAGTGTTTTGGGGTCTTTTACTAAGGACCAACTTATTTCAGAAATATGAATTAATCCTTCTAAGTCATCTTCAATTTTTACAAAGATTCCAAAATCTACGGCGCTAGTTACTTCTCCTTCTATAATATCTCCAATATTATATTTTTCAACAATTTGACCTTTCTCTTTTTGGTCGGGGTCTTTTTCTGAAAAAATTAGTTTATTTTCCTTTGGAAGGACACTAATAATAGCCATAGGTAAATTTTGTCCAACCATCTTATTCAATTCTTCCAAAATGCGGTCTTTGTTCCCATCAGTAACTCGAGGGTAATGCTCAGCTTTAAGTTGGGAAGCGGGTAAGAAGCCTTGAATTCCTTGCCACTCAATTATTAAGCCACCTTTATTGGCTTCTTTAATAGGAAGTTCTAAGACGGTTTTGTCTTTCATTATTTGTCCTGCTTCACTCCAAACGACAGCTTGGCGGGCTTCTTTTAAGGATAATTCTATGTAACCGTTTTCGTTCTCCCTGTCTACTATTTTGGCAATAATGCTATCGCCAATATTTATATTTTTTAAGACGTTTCGAACGGCCAAATATTCTTTTCCAAAAATAATTCCCATTCCAAAAGGGAATAAATTAACATAAACAGCATTTTTTTCAAGGGCGACGACTTTTCCCTCTATCATCTCGTTTACTAGGGGAGGGGTTGGAGTTTTGTCCAAAAAATTGGACATAATGGATTTGTTTTCTTTTTCTGGTTCCTTGCTTGATAGGTTTGTTTTGTTGTTGGATTTTTCTTTATTCTCAATGTCTTTATTTTTAATTTGAATCATAGAATAAAAAATAGAAACTCTTTTTATTGGACTAAGACTGAAAAGGAAGTCTATAAAAAGGATTAACTTCTATCTTGGTTAATAATAAAACAAATAAAAATGGTTTGTGGACTTCACAAACGATTCTTATTAAACATACAGTATAGCTAAAAAAACGATTTTGTAAACACCTTATTTTTTATTTTTTCCTCAAATATGATACAATCTTAATTGATGATAATAAATTATAATGGGCTAGAATCTTTTAAAATCCAATCAGGAGATTTGACTTTGGCTTTTAATCCTATTTCTAAAGAATCGGAATCTAAATCAACACGATTTGGGGCTGATATTACTTGTATCAGTATGAATCACCCAGACTTTAATGGTTTAGACGAAACCTTAGCAAAGAATAAAGAAACTTTTGTGGTAAATGGAGCGGGGGAATATGAAGTGAAGGGTGTCTTTATTAAAGGTTATCAGTCTTTAACTAATTATGATAAGCAGGAAAGAATAAATATTATATATTTTATAGTATTTGATAACATTAATATTGGATTTTTAGGAGCTTTGAGTTCTAACGGAGTAGAAGGGGAATTAAGGGAGGTTTTAAATGATGTTGATATTTTATTTGTTCCAATCGGAGGAGGAGATGTTTTAGATGCAACCCAATCTTATAAACTATCTGTAAAGTTAGGAGCAAAAATTATTATTCCGATGTATTATGGAGAAAAAGGTGAAAAAAATGCTCTGAAAAAATTTTTAGAGGAGAGTGGAAATGAAAAACTTGAGGCGGTTAAAAAGATAACACTTAAGAAAAATGATTTTCTTGGTAAGGAAGGAGAAGTTATTGTTTTAGAAAAAAATTAATTTTGAGATCTAAATTAATTTAATTGAGTTATGAATTTTATTCAAAGTCTACGAAGGAAGTCTGACTCTCAAAAGAAAAAGATTTTAATTATGTCTCTTCTTATTTTAATGTTATTGGTTGTCCTTGTTTGGTTTTGGCAAATAAAAAGGTTATCCTTATCTCCTCAAGAATCTCAAGATGAAGTAAAGTTGCCTTCTCTTTTGGAAATCAAAGACCAAATAAAAGTTCTTTATGACGATACGACTGAGGAAGTTAAAAATATTAAAGGCAGTTTGGAAAATATGTAGTGTAATTAACCTTAATTTATGATATAATATAAGGATATAATCAAAATAGCATGACCGAAAAAAAATTAAAAAAAGATACCCAAGAAAAACCACAGCCAGGTATTATAAATACTAGTATTAGTGGGGAAATGAGGAAAAGTTATCTTGACTATGCTATGTCAGTAATTACTTCAAGAGCTTTACCTGATGTTCGAGATGGTTTAAAACCTGTTCATCGTCGTATTTTATATGCGATGAATGATATTGGTTTAACTTATTCAGCGAAATTTAAAAAATCGGCGACAGTGGTCGGTGATGTTTTAGGAAAATATCATCCTCATGGAGATTCAGCCATTTATGAGACAATGGTCAAGATGACACAAGATTTTGTCATGAGGTATCCTTTGGTAATTGGTCAAGGAAATTTTGGTTCAATTGATGGAGATTCAGCTGCGGCTCATCGATATACCGAAGCAAAAATGGCGAAGATTTCTAATGAGCTTCTGCGTGATTTAGAAAAAGATACAGTTGATTTTGTTCCTAATTACGACGGAACGAAAAAAGAGCCCTTGGTTTTACCAACTGTAGTTCCTAATTTATTATTGAACGGAATTCTTGGTATTGCGGTAGGAATGGCTACTAACATTCCACCTCACAATTTACGGGAAGTTGTTGAAGCTACAATTTATTTAATTGAAAATAACAATGCAACAACAGAAGATCTGCTTAAGTTTATAAAAGGTCCGGATTTTCCTTTAGGAGGAATAGTTTTTAACCAAGAAGATATTTTTCATGCTTATTCCACCGGGCGAGGGGGAGTGGTTTGTCGAGGTGAGGCCGAGATAGTTGAAAACAAAGCTGGCATGTCTCAAATTATTATTACCTCAATTCCTTTTCGAGTAAATAAAGCAGAATTGATTTCTAAAATAGCTGAACTTCATCGGGACAAAAGAATTGAGGGGATAAAAGCTCTTCGTGATGAATCAACCAAAGATATAAGAGTGGTTATTGATTTAAAGAGTGGAACAAATCCACAAAACTTTTTGAATAATTTGTATAAGAAGACGCAATTAGAGGAAACCTTCCATTTTAATACAGTTGTTTTGGTCAACGGAGTTCCGCAGACACTTTCTCTGAAATCTGTTTTAGAGGAGTTTATTTCCCACAGACGAGTGGTAGTGACAAGGAGAACTGGGTTTGAATTGAGAAAAGCAGAAGAGCGAGAACACATTTTACTTGGTTTGAAAATTGCCCTTGACCATATTGATGCTGTTATTAAATTGATTAGAGCTTCTAAAGATATTTCTGATGCCCGCACTAATTTAATGAAGAAATTCAAATTATCCGAAAGACAGGCAAATGCTATTTTAGAGATGAAACTTCAAAAACTAGCTGGTTTGGAAAGAGAAAAAATTGAAGAAGAACTTAGAGTTGTCCAGATTTTAATTAAAGAATTAAAAGATTTATTGAAGAGCTCAATTAAGATTTTGGAGGTAATTAAGAGCGAATTAAAAGAAATTTCTAATAAATATGGAGATGAGAGAAGAACAAAGATTGTCAAACACGGGGCAAAATCGATTTCGTTAGAGGATTTAATTGATGAAGAAGAAAATGTTTTGGTTATGACAGCAGGTGGTTATGTAAAAAGAATAAATCCTGATGAATTTAAAACACAAAAACGGGGGGGGGTAGGAGTAGTTGATTTAAACACGAAGGAAGAAGATTTTGTGACAAGGTTTTTACGAACAAGCACTCACAGTGACTTATTATTTTTTAGTGATAAGGGAAAAGTCTATCAAATGAAAATGTATGAAATTCCTGAAGGAAAAAGAGCGACGAAAGGGAAGTCAATTATGAACTTTTTACCGCTGGAGGGGGGAGAAAAAATTACTTCTGTTTTAGAAATGCCCAAAAATATAAAAAAGAATGAAATGTCATTAATGATGGTTACCAGAGATGGTGTGGCTAAAAAAGTTGATGCAGAAAGTTTTTATAGTGTTAGAAGAAGCGGTTTGATTGCTATTAAATTAGGGGAAGAGGATAATCTGATTTCAGCTTCTTTTGTTGAAAAAGGGGACACTGTTATTTTAACCACAATGGAGGGACAGTCTATTAGGTTTAGCGAGAAAGATGTTCGTGTTATGGGGCGAACAGCTGGAGGAGTGCGGGGAATTAAATTAAACAAAAAAGATGATAAAGTTATTGGAGTAAGTATAGTAAAAAAAGAAAGCACAGATCCAGAATTGTTGGTTGTGAGCAGTAATGGTTTTGGTAAAAAAACTAGTTTGAGAGAATACAAAGTTCAGAAAAGGGGTGGTTCAGGAATAAAAACAATAAAATTAAATATCAAAGTTGGTAAATTGATTGCCTCAAAAGTAATTTCTGATAATTCAGGAGAAATTGTGGCTATCTCAAAGAAAGGTCAAGTAATCAGACTAGGTTTATCAGAAGTTCCTACCTTAGGTCGTCAAACACAGGGTGTCAAACTTATGAAATTAAGAACTGGGGATAATGTTGCTTCACTTGTGTGTTTATGATGTAGTATAATGTTACTGTGACTTTTACATCTCCACAAAATAATATTGACCAATTTGACTTAGATAAGGGAATGAAGGTTGCTGATCTGGGGGCTGGTTCGGGAGCTTATACTATTGCAGCTGCCAAAAAAGTTGGAGAAGATGGAAAAGTTAATTCAATTGAGGTTCAAAAGGAACTTTTGGGCAAGTTGCGTGATTTAGCTGTTTCTAATCATCTTTTTAATGTTGAAGTTATTTGGGGTGATATTGAAAAAATTGGGGGAACAAGGTTAAAAGATATATCGATGGATGCTGTGATAATTTCTAATGTTTTGTTTCAGGTCGTTGAAAAATCAAATCTAATTAAGGAAGCCTTCCGTATTTTAAAACCCAAGAGAAGAGTTTTGTTTATTGAATGGGCGGGTTCTTATGGTGGTTTGGGCCCCACTTTAGAAGAAGTGGTTGAGCCAGAGCAAGCAAAAAAACTATTCATTGACAATGGTTTTGAATATGAGAAAGATGTTTATGCTGGAGATAATCATTACGGTATTATTTTTAGAAAAAGAGAACAAAGTGAAGATGAGATTATTTTAAATTAATTTTATTGTTATTTTTTAAATTAAATTATTGTGTCTAAATTTCAAATTATTCTTACAACCATTTTTGCTATTTTTATCGTAGTAGGGGTTATTATCTTTGCTATTTCTGGAAGAAATAATTCTAATGGAAATATTGGAGATATCGTTATTTGGGGGACAATGGAACAGAAAACCATGAATGCTGTTATTACTAATTTAGCAGAGGGGAACGAGATTTTTAAAAATGTTAAATATGAGCAAAAAGATGAAGATAGTTTTGATGCTATTCTAGTAGAAGCCATTGCTTCAGATACTGGCCCAGACATTTTTCTTTTGCCTCAATCAGAAATTTTAAAGAAACGAAATAAAATTTTTACTATTCCTTATGATAATTTTACTGTCAGAGATTTTAAAGATTATTTTATAGAAGAAGGTGAGTTGTATTTACAAGAGGACGGAATTTTGGCTTTGCCTTTTATTGTTGACCCCTTGGTTATGTATTGGAACCGAAGTTTATTTGCTAATGCAGGTGTCGCTAATCCTCCAAGTGTTTGGGATGATTTTTTTATTTTGGCAAAGAAATTGACACAAAAAGATGAGAATAAGAATATTTCAACCAGTGCTGTTTCTTTCGGAGAATTTGCCAACGTTGAGAATGCTAAAGAAATTTTAACAACTCTCTTTATGCAGTCAGGTAATCCAATTGTTTTCCAAGATAGTGGTGAAGTTAAAGTGTCACTTCGTGATATTTATAATAATGATGCTACTCCAGCCGAATCAGCTCTTCGTTTTTATACAGAATTTTCCAACCCAGTAAAAGAAACTTATTCTTGGAATAAAGCGATGCCGAATTCTAAAATGGCATTTTTATCTGGTGATTTAGCAATGTATTTTGGTTTTGCTAGCGAATTAGAAGATTTACGGTCAAAAAATCCTAATCTAAATTTTGATGTAGCTTATTTACCCCAAACTGAAAACTTGAAGAATAACGTGACTTTTGGGAAGATACAAGCTTTAGCAATTAGCCGAGGTTGTCAAAATATAGTAGGAGCATTTACCGTTATCACTAATCTAATTACAAGTGAATTATTAGGTTATCTAAATGAAATAACTGGTTTACCCCCTGTCTCAAGAGCTTTATTAATGCAAGGCACAACGGATCCCTATCAAGAAATTTTTTATAAATCGGCTTTATCAGCTCAAGGATTTCTTGACCCTGATGAAAAGGAGACGAGCTTAATTTTTCAAGATATGGTTGAATCAGTTGTTTCGGGGAGGAGGAAAATAAGTGAGGCAGTTTCTTGGGCTAGTTCAGAGTTGGGAGAATTGATTAAGTAAGCCGAAAGTCAAAAGTCGACCTAGTTAAACAAAAAAGTTTAACGGGTTAAAAAAGTCAAAAGTTCGGAGATTACTAAAGCCATCCATAAAAATTTTAAAATATGAAAAAATATTTAAATAAAAGTTTAATTTTTTTAATGTTAATTTTTATTCCTTGTTTGGCGGGGGCGGGCATCTATGTCTGTGAGGGTCCTGATTGTCACTTTGATGATCTGATGAAATTAGTCAAAAGTGTTCTTGACTATATTTTAATAATGACTGTTCCGATTTCATCTATTATGTTTGCTTATGCTGGTTTTTTGTATCTGTCATCACAAGGGTCTCTTACCAAAAGAGAAAAAGCTAACCAAATTTTTATCAATGTTGGAATCGGATTGTTTTTTGTGCTAGCTGCTTGGCTGATAGTTAAAGCGATTTTAGTTGGATTGGGAGCAGGGGGAACAAGTTATTTAGATCTTTAATTATTAATTTATTTTTATATGAAACAAGTATATAATTCCTGTGTTATGAAAAAAATTTTTAATAGAATACAATATTTGGTGATTTATTTTCTTTTGTTTTTGCCCTTGGGAATAGTTTGTGCTAAGGTGGGTGATCCTGTTGTCATTACCACTACTCTTGTTAATCCAATTGAGGCTGATTCTTTCCAAAAATTAGTAGAGGCGGTTTTGAAAGTGGTTATTGCAATTGGAACCCCTATTGCTATTTTAGCCATCATTTATTGTGGTTTTCTATTTGTTAAAGCGAGAGGTAATCCAGAAGAATTGAAAACTGCTAAAACAGCTCTTATTTGGACAATTGTGGGTGTGGCTGTTTTATTAGGGGCTCAATTATTATCAATGGTTGTTAAAGGCACAATTGAAGGATTAGGGGCTGGAGTTTGAGTTAAAAAATTGCAAGAGAACAAAAAGGAAAGGCGGAAAATGTTTAAAACATTTTCCGCCTTTGTTTATTGTGCTATGAGCATGAGACGGCAAACTTCGTCGTCTTCCTTCCCTTGAATTCTCCCCTCAAAATCCCCAGTAGAGATTTTTTTCAAGGCCCACCAGCCGGTTTCGGAGGGTTGGCTCCAAACCCCCTTTTTTTCTCCGGGACTTCGGGAAAATTTGGTAGTTACCCCGGTAGTGGAAAAACGAACCACCATTGATAGCACTTCGCCAGCGCTGTCAAATTTAATTTTTTTCACCGAACCACACCGCCCAGTGACCCCATTTTTTCGGGTACTACTGGATTGGCTATCTATTACCGTCCAACAGAGCGACCATTTTTGGT
>CAYWKC010000014.1:11413-17423 GCA_964459145.1 uncultured Candidatus Saccharibacteria bacterium | reverse complement strand
GTACTATTAGTCGCTGGTGTAAGAAGGATTTCTCTGGTGGTTGGTATTTAATCCCAACATTATCATCAGCACCAAGAACAAGTCCCAAGGCATTACCTCGTGAAATAGTTAATAAAATTATCGATGAAAGAATTGGAAGAAGAAGATGTGCTGAACATGTCCATATAGCTTTAAAAAACAAAGGAGTGGAAGTTAGTTTAAGTAGTGTCAAAAGAACTTTAAGTAGATGTAATTTAACCAAAAAACGTAGTCCATGGAAAAGACCCCATGATAAGACACCGAGACCTTTAGTTTTGTATTCTGGAGCTTTATTGCAGTGTGATACTGTGCATATCCTTGCACCTAATGGTGCAAGGATCTATGTCTACACTTTAATTGATTTGTATAGTAGATGGGCCTATGCAGAAGTGGTTGAGAAAATTGGAGCACAACCTTCTGTAGAATTTATCATCCGTGCTAAGAAAAAAGCTAATTTTAATTTTGAAATGATTCAAACAGACAATGGACCAGAGTTTTCTACTTGGTCTACCCACAGTTTAAAGACTCTTGGTATCGAACATAGACATGGAAGAGTTAGAAAAAGTAATGACCAAGCTCATGTAGAGAGATTTAATCGAACGGTGCAAGAAGAATGTTTAGATCGAATAGCTCATACTTTCTCTGCCTTTCAAGAGGCTCTTCCTAGTTATCTAAATTATTACAATAATGAGAGAACTCACATGGGTATTAATTATCAAACTCCTCGCCAAATGTTGCAAAGGTGTTGATTCTTTTACGGGTCCCATTGGTAATGTATACAGACATATGGCGGTTTAATTATATTTACATTCCAACCGACTTGGTACCCTTTTCAAACGGTCGTTCAAAAAGGGTACCTATTAAAAACAGGAGTGCTTGGAGCACTCCTATTTTTATTTTAATTATCAACCCTTTACACTTTACACCTCACTGTAAAGTGTAAAGGTCGCACAATATTTTAGGGTGAGATATAATATAAAAATGGATTTGCGACAACTTAAGAGAGAATATTTAGAGTATTTGGAAATTGAACGAGGACGCAGTTTGAAAACAGTGGAAAATTATAATCGTTATCTTAGCAGTTTTCTTAATTTTACTAAGACAGACAAGCCACAAGGAATTACGGACGAAACAGTTCGACAATATCGTCTTTGGTTAAACCGGCAGACAACAAACACTGATGCTACCCTGAAAAAAAGAACTCAAAATTATTATCTAATTGCTTTGAGAGGTTTCTTAAAATATTTAGTCAAGAGAGAAATTAAATCTTTACCGCCAGAAAGAATTGAATTAGCGAAGGTGTCTGAAAGGTCATTGGATTTGATTTCGATTGAAGAATTAAAACGACTACTGGAAGCTCCTGATATAAAAACCCTGAATGGTTTGCGAGATAAGGCCTTGTTGGGGTTGCTGTTCTCTACTGGACTGCGTGTATCTGAATTGTGCGCTTTGAATAGCGATATTGATTTGAAAAAAGATGAAATGTCTGTTCGCGGTAAGGGTGATAAAGTGCGGGTGGTTTTCTTCTCTGAATCAGCTAAACAAGCTGTTAAACACTATTTATCTAAACGAAAAGATATGAACGAGGCCCTTTTTGTTTCTGAAAACACTAAGATTAGAAAGGAAAATAGTCGTCTAACAACTCGCTCGGTAGAAAGAATTGTCAAGCAATATGCTATTAAAGCTGGCATAACTAAGAAAGTAACGCCCCATATTATTCGCCATTCCTTTGCGACAGATTTGTTACAAAACGGGGCTGATTTACGCTCTGTGCAAATGATGTTGGGACATTCTAATATTTCTACCACTCAAATTTATACTCACATGACGGATAAACACTTAAAGGATATGCACAAGAAATATCACGATAAACATTAGTTAGTTGTTGTATTTAGTATAAGGATAGTCTGGCTAAAATTTTCAATTTCTAATTTTCAATTTCTAATGAATTTCCAATGCTCAAATTTCTAAAAAATAATTTGCAAAGCAAATTATTTTTTGTTTGAAAATTGAGAATTATGGATTGAAAACTCTGAGAAATGCCCTAAAGGACATTTCTCAGAGTTATCCACAGAGTGTCCTTTACAATGTCCTTTATACAAACTATTATAAAAGACAGTTGGTTCTTTGAAAAAAATTAAAAAACGAACATTATTGTTTGTAGTTTGTCCTTTTGTTTGTTTATGAAAGAAGACCTCTGTCTTTTTTCTCTAGATATAAGGCCCTGTCGGAATGATAGGGTCTTTTTTATATCTTTTATAAAAATACGAGGAGATCGAGCTTCCGCAGATTTGTTTTCACGTGAAACTATTATTTAACCCAATGTTTGCTTCGAATAGCTTCTATTTCTTTATTTTCCTTTTCTTTTATATCTTCTTTTCCTTTTTCACTTATCTTTTTTAATTCCTCAATTGGTAATTTTATAAGTTTTTTGGTTTGTTCCTCTAAATATTTGGCAGTGTTTAGTTTCGGGTTGTCTAAAACTTCTTCCATAAGGGCATTTAGAACAAACCCAATTTTTGGTCCAGGTGTTTCACATGTAACTTTCATGATACGATTTCCGTCTATTTTTAGCATTTTTACAGAAACAGGGTCCTTCATAGCTTCTTCTATCATAGCTTTATATTTTCTCAATCTATAAGGGTTTTCTTTAGGTCTGCCCATGCCAATGCGGTCGCAAGCTCTTAATTTCATTAAATCCCAGACGTTTTCTGGCCCAACATTTTTTATAATCCGGCGGACAGCGGATAAGGTAATTTGGTCTATATCTGAGAAAAATAGGTGGTTCCTAACCAATCTTGTTACCACATCAATAGTTTGGCTAGGAAATCTTAACCTTTCTAAGATTTCACGTGAAACTTTTTCTCCCACTACATCGTGACCATAAAAGGTAAATTCTCCTTTTTCTTTATTCCATCTTTTGGTATGGGGTTTGGCTATATCATGTAATAAAGCAGATAACCTTATATTTAAAGGCCAATTTTTATCAGCAGAGTGTTGTAAAGCTCTTAGGTTGTGTTCCCAAATCGTGTAAATATGGGAACCTTTTTGCCCCTCTCCGAGGCCTTTCTCTAATTCAGGAATAATATGGTGTAGAAGACCCAATTTTTGGGATAGAATTAATCCATTCATAGGAGAATCTGACATCAAAATTTTAACAAATTCATCCCTAATTCTTTCTGTTGATATTTTAGATAGGTTTCTAGCCTGTTTTTTAATGACTTCTTCTATTTCGGAGGTGATTTCAAAGTTTAATTCTGTAGCGAAACGGACTGCTCTCAATAAGCGCAAAGCATCTTCATTAAAACGGTCTTCTGGTCTACCAACTGTTAGTATAGTTTTGTCCTTTAAATCTTTTTGTCCTTTATAAAGATCCACTAACTCGTTTTTTGAAATACTAAAAGCCAAAGCATTGATAGTAAAATCTCGTCTTTTTAAATCGTCTTCCAATTTGTCACTAAAAGAAACAGAATCAGGGTGACGGTTATCGGAATAATTACTTTCTAAGCGATAAGGGGTAATTTCTATGATTTTTAATGTTTGGTCTTGTTCTTCACCAGAAACAATCCCTACTGTTCCAAATTCATTTTCGTAAAAACTATGCTCAAAAAGCCCAAGAATTTGTTCAGGATCGGCATTGGTGGTAATATCCCAGTCCTTTGGTTTTTTACCTAATAACAAATCGCGAACACAACCACCTACCAAATAGGCCTCAAAATCAGCTTTTTCAAGGATTTTTGTTACACGTGTAACCTCTGGGGGTATTTTTGATTTTATATCTAACATTCTTATTTTTGTGCATTTGGCAGGATTCGGTCACAAATCACTTATGATTTTGTTCGTGCCCCGCACTCCAAAATCATAAGTGTTTGTGACCTCGCCTCATTATTATTCGCTATCGCTCATAATATCTTCCGGCTTTCGAATCCTGACACGAGCCAAGCAGTTGGCTCGTTCCGAGGGCACAATCTTACTTCGTTCGCTTGTGCCCTCGGCAGGATTCGAACCCGCAATAACGGTTCCGAAGACCGTTGTGATATCCGTTTCACCACGAGGACAATAATTAATTATACAGTATAATAAAAATTATTGAAACAAATATTTAATTTGTGCTATAATAAATCAACGCAACGGCCAAATATTGAAGGTGCGAGTATAGTTTAGTGGTAGAATGATTGCCTTCCAAGCAATAGACGGGAGTTCGATTCTCCCTACTCGCACAAAGAAAGATTTTTCAATAAAAAATAGAATTATGAGATTAAATGAATAATTAACTGTGGATAAACTTGTGTATAAAGTGCATAAATTGACCTTTAAAAACAAGAATTTGTCTTTTTCAATGACAAATATTTTTATAAAAAACGTTTGAATCTAGGAGTGTTTTAAAGGAAATCATAATAAGGACATTAAAATGACTATTAAATGTGTAAAGAAACCTATCTTTTTTGTTTGTTTGATAAAAATCATGTTACTAAGAAACATTTTGAAGTAAAAATAGACGAAAAGAATAAAAAATTTGCTAGAAAATAATCAAGTCGTCAGAAAGTATTAAGTGATAGTTAGAATATTAAGTGAGATTGAAAACAACAAAATAAATGGCCATAACAGAAAAAAGGGAAATAGGGAATATTGGAGAGAATTTAGCTTGCAAATTTTTAAAAAAAGAGGGACTCAAAATAGTTGAGAGGAATTACTGGAAAAAATGGGGGGAGATTGATATTATTGCAGAAAATAAAAAAAATAAAAAACTACATTTTGTGGAGGTTAAAACTGTTTCGTGTGGAAATATCCGAGAGGGGATTACGGTTAAAATAGAAAATTACAAAGTGGACGACAACATTCACCTTTGGAAATTAAAAAGATTAGCTCGTGTTTTTCAGACATACTTATTAGACAAAAAGATTTCCGAGAAGGTAGAATGGCAATTTGATATTATAATTGTGTTTTTAGACCGAAAGGATAAAATATCTAGAATAAAATATCTAAAAGACATCATTATTTAAGTTGAAAACCAAAGACAAAAATCAATCTTGTCGGGGTGCCGGGATTCGAACCCGGAGTCGCTCGCTCCCAAAGCGAGAATGTTAGCCGTTACACCACACCCCGTTTATTTTGTTTTCAAAATTTCTTTCTTTATCCCAACTCGTCCTTGGCCTTGCTTTAGTTTTCTTTCCCTAATCATTGCTTGACTACGAGTATCATATATTTCTTTATATATTATTTCAAATGGACCTTTATTTTTTGTGTATTTTTCTCTTCCAGAATTATGTCGTTTCAATCTTTTTTCTAAATTTTGGGTGTGCCCGATATAGATTTGTTTATTCTCGTTTTGTAATATGTAAATGTAGTACATAAATGGTTGGTCGTCTGCCTAAGGCAGAAATGTTAGCCGTTACACCACACCCCGTTGTTTTTTGATATTAGGTTCTCATATCATAGCATATTTGTTTTGTTTTTTTAAGTATGTGCACTCTTCCATAGTATTGACGGAGGTCCTATTGATGGAGGTCCAACCTCCGTCAGTCAGTGTTTTGGTGGGGAGAAGTGCTCGGGTATAAAAAAACCGGACTGTGTCCTCAGGACAGTCCGGTTGGTTGTGAGCTCATCATTTGACATGAATGAGCTCGTATTTCGGGGGAAGGGGGGAGAGGGGCAACGACTTGCCGTCAGCAGTGAAGACGGCTACCACTCGGTCTTTCGAGACCGAATGGTGGACGTAGGGTATCTGGAGATACCCTACCACTGTCCACACAAACAGGACAGCGATGGTGACGGTGATTAACCACGCCACCAAATTTCTCCCACTCCTTTCCCACCAATGACCCTGAATTTTTTCCATTTCTTTCACCTCCTTTTTTTCCAAGATGAAGAAAACAGTAACAGCACCCCCACTATGGGGAGTGCCAGCCAACTTCCCACGACTTGCCACTTTGGGTGACTGAAACCCAAAGTTTCTGCAGTGCGGACTAATGCAGGGAGTAATAGGCTCCCT
>CAYWKC010000014.1:0-11313 GCA_964459145.1 uncultured Candidatus Saccharibacteria bacterium | reverse complement strand
TTATGTTTAAGAACTAACCCTGTCATTTACAATAGCACCTAATTGAAAACTTGTCAAGCAAGGAGGGTAATGTATACAGACATATGGCATTTTTTATTAAAACAATTTTGCAATTTGTGGATGTCCAACTTCTGCAGATTTGAAAAAGAAAATAAAAAACAACCCCTGCCAATAGCGGGGGTTGTTTGGGAAGACAAGAAAGTTTTCATCTACGATGCCGATGTGGGGGCGGGAGGTGTTGCTGTCCCTGACCACCAAATCCTCCCCAATAGAGGTATGTCTTTGTAAAGACAAACCCTTGAGGCACGACCTGTGCCTCAATCTCTATTGCCCCCCCTATATAGTCGGGGGCTTGAACAGCCAATACCGCTTCCCCGAAAGAGTTGGTCTCTATCTCTTTCGAAGAAGGTGCTCCTATTTTATCACGTAAGAGTGTTATCACTCTTACTCTCGGGAGGGGCTCTTTCCAAGCATTGAGGACTTGGAAGGAAACGTCCCGGGTTTCTCCTGGTCTTAACGAACAGGAGGGAGAAAAAGCTATGATTGAAGCTGGTAGGGTTGGGTCAGCTGTATGCCGGAATAAGATATGTTTGGCCCCGACTAAATCACCATCTACCCAAACAGTGGCATAACGGCTGAACTCCTCTCTGCAGATAGGAACAAGAAATTTAACAATCCCCGCTATATTTGTTTGTTCTCTTTGAGTTTGAACTTCTGTTTCCAACTCTTCTTTCCACACTTCCATAAAGACACAGTTTACCCAAACTCCTTTTGCAAGAGCAAGGGTTGCTGTCTCGGTTACGGTAATTTTCGTCAGGGTTATTTCCCCGTTTGTGGGAAGAATTTTTATGTTTTCGCCAACTATTTTGTAAATAGAAGTTGGCCCCTCTCCCATAACAGCAGAAGGAAATAAAAAACAAATCATCATCATCACAGGGATCAGGTTTTTCATTGTTTTTCTCCTTTCTTTTTTTGTTTTTTAAGGACAATTACCTACTTAAATTCTAATCATCAACAAGAAAAAAGCAAGGAAATTACTTTTATCTTCAGGATTTAGTTTTATTAGCATAAAAATACATTACAAAAATGCTGCAGCATTTTTCCTATTATTTTTATGCATTTTTGTGCGGATAGGGAGAATCGTTCTGACGGTTTCTAAATGAAATTTTTCGCTGTCGCTCAAATTTCCTTAAGAACCGCGGGACACGGCTCGTTGTTGTTCCCTTAGGTCACAACATACTCCACCGTTCGATTCCTCACGGAAAGCCTGTAGAGGCTTTTCTCTACCCTTTCTCGCTTTGCTTGTGCGGATAGGGAGAATCGAACTCCCGTTTCATCCTTGGCAAGGACGTGTTCTACCACTAAACTATACCCGCTATATTAAATTATATTGTATCACAGGGAGTTCGATTCACTTCTTAAAAGAATCGAAGTTCTTACAGAACCTAGATACCTTTTGGATATTTTTTCGCTTCTCACCCGTTTCACCCTTGGCAAGGACGTGTTCTATCACTAAACTATATCTGCTTTCAAAACAAGTTTATCAAACAAACTTGTTTTTCTCAAACAAACTAAACTTTCATTTTTGTTACAAAAACAAATCCACTCTTATTATAGAGTGGATTTATTTTTGGTTGGCATCCGTTTTTATTTTACTGCATCTTTAAGAGACTTTGAAGCTCGGAATTTAGGAACTCTCATAGCAGAGACATTAATTGATTCGCCTGTGCGAGGATTTCTAGCTGTTCGGGCAGCTCTCATTTTTGCTGAAAAAATTCCAAAACCTGCGATAGATACGTCATCTCCTTTTTTAAGAGTATTGACAATACCATCAAAGACTGTATCAACGATTTTTTCTGCTTGAACTTTTGTTCCACCTAATGTTTCATGAACTAACTCAATAATTGCTTGTTTATTCATAATAAATATTGGATTATTTAATAATAAATTTTAATAAAAACGACTTTTTATTAAAACATTCTAATAACTAATAATGAATACATTATATATTAAGCCATTTTTTGTGCAAGGGGTTAAATAAGTATTAAGCCTGTCTGCCGGCAGGCAGGTATTAGGTAGTAAGTATTAAGTATGACGGATTTTGCGAAGCAAAATCCGTCGCTTGCTTCTTGCTTCTTGATACTTATTTTATCGGGCATATTCGATTATTCTGGTTTCTCTGATGACATTTACTTTGATTTCCCCCGGATATTTTAGTTCTTTTTCAATTTTCATAACAATATCTCTAGCTAATCTCTTGGCCTCTAAATCAGAAATATCTTCTGGTGTAACCAAAACCCTTATTTCTCTTCCAGCTTGAAGAGCATAAGATTTACTGACTCCTTCAAAAGAGTTTGCAATATCCTCTAATTCTTTTAGCCGTTTGAGATAATTTTCAACAGTATCTCTTCTTGCTCCAGGGCGACTACCAGAAATTGAATCAGCGACTTGAACAATGACTGCCTCAATACTTTCATAGGGGTATTCTCCGTGGTGTGATTGCATGGCTTTAATTATTTTTTCATCAGCCCCAAATTTTTGAAGGATTCTTCTTCCAATTTCGACATGGGTACCTTGGATTTCGTGGTCAACGGCTTTCCCAATATCGTGGAGAAGAGCCCCCGCTTTAGCCACAGCGACATCTGCTTTTAATTCTTCTGCTAACATTCCGGCAATATGAGCCATCTCAATTGAATGTTGCAAAACGTTCTGCCCGTAGCTGGTTCTAAAGTAAAGTCGTCCCAAGATAGAAACAATTCTTGGGTCAAGATTCAAAATACCACACTCATAAACGGCTTGTTCCCCTCGTTTTTTTATAGTTTTGTTTATTTCTTCCTTGGCTTTTTCGACAAATTCTTCAATTCTGGCTGGTTGGATTCTCCCATCCACGATTAAGTTTTCTAAAGCGATTCTCGCTATTTGTCTGCGAACGGGGTCAAACGAAGAAATTGTTATAGACCCAGGGGTATCATCTACAATTATCTCTGTTCCAGTGGCTCTTTCAAAAGCGCGAATATTTTTTCCTTCTTTTCCAATAATTTTACCTTTAATATCATCAGAAGGAATATTAACCGTTGTAGAAAGAATATCGGCAGCGACAGAGTTGCCCATTCGGTGGATGGCTGTGATTAAAATATCCTTAGCTTTTTCTTCTAGCTTTTCTTCTCCTAGTTGTTCTAACTTTTGCATTCTGGCGGATAAATCCTCTTCATTTTCTTTCTCAATTATTTTGAAAAGTTTGGCTTGAGCTTCTTCTTCACTTAATCCAGCAATCTTTTTTAGATTTTCTGCTTCAACTTCTTTTATTTTATTAATCTCGTTTTTTATTTCCTCAACCTTCTTAATTTTGTTCTCTAAATTTTTTGCTCCAGTGTCAATTTCTACTTGACGATTATCCAAAAAATCCTCTTTTTTGATTAAACGTTCCTCAACCTTTCTTAGCTGGTCTTCTTTTTCTCTTTTTTCTTTTTTAACATCTTCTAAAATAGAAATAGATTTACTCTCTGCTTTTGAGACAATGCTTTTCGCATTTTCTTGTGCGTCTAAAAGCATTCTTTTAATTTTAAGTTCAGCTGAGCCTTGTTTCCCAAAAGTAAGAGCCCATCTTAAGAAGTATCCAATTACGGCGCCTCCCAAACTAAATATTCCTATCAGGAATATGACTGTTTTTAATGACATAAATTTAGAACTCTATCTTTATATAGATTTTGAAAAAGGAAAATGTAATTTTCTCTGTGAAGTTAATTTAATATACATAAGTCTTAATCTATTTCAGATGAATTCAGTGTTAATTCTTAAAGAATAAAACCATTATATATTATTTTTTGAAAAATGTCTAATTGAATGATTTCCGGTTTGGAGACCTAGTTGAAATAAAAAGAGAGATATTGTACAGTCTAAACTAGATGGTTTTTTAAAAGGGGAACTAACTCAATGAAAAAGGAGGTGGTTCAGGTGAAGAAAAACAAAAGAAAGGTAAAAGAAGAGGATCTCTCTAAAGAGGGGAAAAAGCGGGAAACTCTCCTTAGGGAGAAGCTGTCAGGGTGGCATCGTTGGTGGGCGATGCCTATTACGAGGAAAGCGGTGTAGTATTTCTTCTCAAAAAAAAGGGGGTTCGCAAAGCGAACCCCCCTTTAATTTTATCTTAAAGACACTTACTTCATTTTTTTGGTTCAAGAATTTTATCAATAATTCCATATTTTTTAGCTTCTTCTGTCGTCATCCAAAAATCTCTATCCAAATCTTTTTGGATTTGGGCTAATGGCTTACCAGTGTTTTCTCTCAATATTGAACTTAACCTTTCTCTGGTAGCAATGATATGTTTAGCGGAAATTTCAATGTCAGTGGCTTGTCCCTCGGCTCCTCCTAAAGGTTGGTGAATCATAACTTCTGCATTAGGTAGGGCAAATCTCTTACCTTTTTCTCCCGAAGATAATAACCAAGCTCCTCCCGAAGCGGCTACTCCTATACAAATTGTTGAAACGGCAGGTTTGATATGTCGCATAGTGTCAATCATAGCCAAGGTGGCCGAAACGGAACCTCCGGGGGAATTGATGTAAAGATGAATATCTTTTTTAGAATCCTCTGATTCAAGAAAAAGGAGCTGAGCAATGGTTATATTGGCAACATAATCATCAATTTCCCCCCCAAGAAAGATAATCCTGTCTTTTAATAAACGAGAATAGATATCGTAGGCTCGTTCACCAAATTGTGATTTTTCTATAACAGTTGGAATTAACATAAATGGATTATAGATTATAAATTATAAATTGTAAAATCTTTTATTAAAATCAACCAAAAAACAATTTTTTAAGGGTTTAGATGTTTATCTCGTTAGAGACTGTAGAAGTCTTTGTCCTCTTATCTCTAATAGGAGTTATCTCCCTGTAGAAAAGTTCGTTTGTGGTTTGTTGGTTGATTCAGGGAAGTAAAAAACTGTTTATTGTTTCTCTAATAATTTAAATACTTCTTGATTGGAAAGCACCATTTCAACATAAGGTTGAACATTTTTTCTTTGGCTATCTTTGTGTTGATTTAAAATTTGTTGAACATTTTTTTCTACTTCTTCTTTGTCTGCCTCAATTTTTTCCTTTTTTATAATTTTATCCAAAATAAATTGTATCTTGGCTCGTTTTTCTGCGTCAGGTTGCAATTCTTTTTTTAAATCTTCCTCGGATTTCTTTAAGTGTTCTAAATATTTATCAAATTGTAGTCCCATGCGAGTGATATCAGCTTTGGTTTGAGCGAGAATTCTATCCGTTTCACTTTCAGTGATGACTTTAGGTAAATTAATTTCTGTTTTTGCTAAAATATTTTCCATCATTTTAACTCTTTTCGCTTCTTGAACCTTGCTTTTTTTGTCTTGTTTTATATTTTCTTTTAATTTAATTTTAAAATCAGCGACATCTTTAAAATCGCCTAATTTTTTAACAAATTCATTTGTCAATTCTGGGAGTATTTTTTTGGTGTTTACAGAGTCAGAAGTTTTACTTTCTTCAGTTGTCGGAGGAACTGAATTTATTTTTTGGATTTGTTCCATTGCATCTGACAATTCTTTCTCAGTTACTTCAATTTCTTCAGTTTTTTCGTTATTAATTTTTTTGGCAATTGATTTATAATCAGGCAATTCAAATTGTGGCAAAATTGTTGAGAGGATTTTAAACTCTACAGGCTCGCGAGGGGTCATTTTTGTTATAATAATCTGTGGTTGTCCGATTACTTCAATTTTGTTCTCTAAAACAATCAAAGGGTAAACATCAGAGAGAGCTATTTCTACCATCTGGTTCAAAATTGTCATTTCCCCAATCTTTTTTACTAAAATGTCTTTGGGAATGTGGCCCTTTCTAAATCCATCTATTGAAATTTCCCCACTTAATTTTTTTATGGCTTTTTCCTCATATTTTTCAAGCTCTTGCACAGACAGTGAAGACTTAATTTCTATTGTTGAATCACTTAGATTTTTTATTTCAATAATTCTTTTTTCAGTCATATTATTTTTCTTTACCTTGTTAAATAATAAGCGATTTTTTATAGTGTAAAATAAAAACTCTCTTAATTTTAAGAGAGTTTTTATTTTACACTATTTTTTAAAAACTGTCATTATTTAATTTGTGTCGGGGTCAGCAAGATTTGTCTCGTCTGAACTGGAGGCATTCCTTAAAGAATCGCCGATAATATCTGGGGGAGGAACTCCTTCTTCCTCGACTACTATAGGAGTGTCGTCAACTGGGTTGTTGGTATCGGTCATTCTTGTTCCCCAAAAGTATAAACCACCAACAATAATAACAATAATAACAATGATAGAACCGACGATAGAACCTGTTTGTTTCTTTTCAGGTGTAATTGGCTCTTGCGTAGTTCCCTCTGACCTATATTCTTGATTTTGTTCTTCCATATTTTTTTATTAATTTTTTATAAAATCTTTAATTTTCCACGTATTTTTACTAAAACTTTAAGATTAAATAACCCTAAATCGACCTAAATAAAGGAAATAAAAACTTAACTCTCAAAAATACAATAAAAATTCTCAATTTTCATTGTAGATAACTCTATTATAGTGAAATTTTCTAAAAAAGGAAAATAAATATTGTGTATAAATCAACTAATTCTTTTTGTCAAATTTTTCTTTATACATTTTGATGCTTTTTTGAAAGGCCTCTTGAGCTACTTTTTTGCCTTGAAAGCCCTTTACTAGAACTTCTTTTTCTTGAATTTTCTTGTAAGTAGAGAAAAAATGTTCAATTTCCTTAAGGGTATGTTTGTTTATATCTTCTAAATCTTGAATTTCTTTCCAGCGAGGGTCATCAACAGGAACAGCAATAATTTTATCGTCATTGTCGCCAGAATCAATCATATTAAGAAGAGCCACTGGTCTTACTCGGACCAAAATCCCAGGATTTAATGGATAAGTTGTCAAAACTATAACATCCAAAGCGTCGCCGTCATCATAATAGGTTTGTGGGACAAAGCCGTAATCAAAAGGACAATCTTGAGAAGTATGATAGACTCTGTCTAAAGCAATTAAACCTGTTTTTTTATCAATCTCATATTTATTTTTAGAACCCTTATTAATTTCAATAATGGTATTGATTTCATCTTGATTGCCTGGTTCTACTTCATGCCATAAATTCATATATTTTTTTAATTATTTAATTAATAATAATTTCTTGTTGTTTTTGCCTATTTTTTATCTACCTCCTCATCTTCTGTGGTTATTTTTTCTCCACTTATTCCTCTAATATCAATTTTCCAACCAGTTAATTTAGCAGCTAAACGAACATTTTGCCCGCCTTTTCCAATGGCTAATGATTGTTGGTCTTCAGACACTTCCACGATAGCTTTCTTTTCTTTTTCACTTAATTCTATTCCAAGAATTCTGGCAGGGGAAAGGGCTTCTGTGATAAATTTTTTTGGATCATCTGACCACTCTATAATATCAATTTTTTCTCCTCCCAATTCGCTCATAACAGTAGAAACTCGTACCCCTCTTTGCCCAACCAAAGAACCAATTGGGTCAACATTTTCATCATTAGAATGAACAGCTATTTTGGAACGAGAGCCAGCTTCTCTAACGATATTTTTTATTTCAACTACTTTATTATTAATTTCAGGGACCTCTGTCTCAAAAAGTTTTCTAAGAAATTGTGAATGAGCACGAGAAAGACGCAAGAAAATTCCCTTAGGAGTTTCTTCTACCAAAGATAAATAAGCGCGAATTCTTTCCCCAGGTTTATATTTTTCAGAATGGATTTGTTCGGAAAAAGGCAAAATACCGGTGGCTCTTTTTAGATCCACAAAAATATTTCCTTTTTCTATTCTTTGAACTACCCCATTGACAATTTCACCTTGTTTTCCACCAAATTCTTTAGAGATAGAACCTTTCTCGGCTTCTCTAATTTTTTGGATAATAGTTTGTTTAGCTGTTTGTGCCGCTATCCGACCAAAATCACTTTTTGATTCAAGGGGAAAAATAATTTCTTCATCTAATTTAGAATCTTTTTTAATTTTTTGAGCGTCTTCTATCCAAATATGGTGTTCAGGATTAAAACGAATTCTTTCGTCATTCTCATTTTCATTCTCTTCTTCTTCTGTCTTTACTCTCGTTTTATCAATCACAATTTTAACTTGAGAAAACTCCGTTTTTCCTGTGTCAAGATCAAATTTAGCATTAATTATTTGTCCTCTTTTACCATATTCTTTTTTGTAAGCACTGGCTAAAGCCGACTCAATTGTTTCTATTGAGGAAGCTTTGGAAATACCTTTTTCTTGTTCTAATTGGTCTAGAACAGAATGAATTACTTTTAAATCAAACATAGTTTAGGTATTAGGTAATTAGACGGTTAGGTTCTTAGGGGAAAAATTTGCAGAGCAAATTTTTCTAATTATCTAATTACCTAAAATCTAATTTCTAAATGAATTATTTATTAAAAATGGTTCGCTGTCGAGCGAACCATATCTTCATATCAGTTATACTTAAGATAACATTTTTTTAAAAAAAAGCAAGAGGAGAGAAAACCACAAAGTTTATCCACAAGATTTATGTTATCTCTTTTAGAAAAAAGGTATAATTATTAAATATTTAGACATAGAAGTCTGGGTTTTTGTGTGTTTATGAAAAGGATATTTAAAAATCAATTAATTAAAGATTGTCTTGTAATTTCAGTAGCTTTTGCTTTGTTAATATTTATTTCTGCCGAAAACAAAGAGGAACAAGACAGTCATTATACCTTACCCAAAGCTGTGGCGGCGGTTAATGACAATTTATCTGGTTATGCTTGGAGTGATAATATTGGTTGGATAAGTTTTAATTGCACAGATACAGATACTTGTACTACTTCTCACTATGGAGTGAGTATTGAGTCAAATCAAGAAATGTCTGGTTATGCTTGGAGTGATAATATTGGATGGATTAGTTTTAACGAGAGCGATTTAGACGGTTGTCCATCTGGGCTTTGTCAGGCGAGATTAGACGGGAACAAATTAGTTGGGTGGGCCAGAGCTCTTTCTGGGGTGAGTTCTGATGATGGTTGGGATGGTTGGATAAGTTTAGGAACGCAATCTTCTGATTCCATTAGTTATGGAGTTGAATTGAATGAAGATTCTGTTTTTAATGGATTTGCTTGGGGAGATGAGATAGTGGGTTGGATTGATTTTAATTCTGATTTCGGGGAAGTCCTTTTCTTAGGAGCTTTTCCTTCTATAGAAAGCTTCCAAGTTAGTAGTGTTGTAACAGGGAACAAGCCGATAGCTTATTTTACAACAGAAAATGCTGATAGTTGTGATTTGGTCAGTGATACTGGTTATGAAGATTTAAATATATGTCATAACGAAAACCAGTGCGCAACAGTAGAAACATTAGTTGATAAAGAGATAACTGAAGAGACAACTTATACTCTGACTTGTTTTAATGACCTTGGGATGAATGTTGAAAACATTTTTACTCCTTTTGAATATTTTGAACTAACAGGAAATCCACTTGAGGTGTTGATTGATTTTGCAGGTGGGGCTGCCACAACAACTCCAACAGAAATAGGGGTTATCCCATGGAACGGTTTTACTAGCCAAGTTTCTCTTTCTGCTGATTTATCGGGTATTCCTGAATCACCAGGAGATGAAACCACCAATACGGCTACTTTTTCTCCTGTGGTGCTTTCTTTTTCAGAATATTTTACCAACAATGCAAAATCAATTTTAGAAATATTCGCTTCCTATCGTTTTACAGGGAAAGAATATATAGAAGTTTTAGGAAATGGTTCAGAGTCGTTGAGTATAACCATCAATGCAGGAAACATTGAGCCTGTTTATGAAGAAATATAAAGAAGTTCATAAAATCGACCCAGTTAAATAAAAGTTTAACGGGTTAAAAAAACTAAGAGTTATTTTTTAACAATAGTGGAAAAGAAAAACACAAACAAAAAAAATTTAAAAATTATCGGAATTGCTGTAGTTGTTTTAATTGTCTTAGGGATTTTTGTCATTTGGGAAGGTAAGAAAAAAAGTGAGACAATACCAGAAGAAACAGGGGTCCTTCCGTTGGAAGAAATTGCTAAACAAGAAGGACGAGATCCTGCAAGCTTTGTCCCAAAAACTACCGAGGTTTTACCATTGGAAGAAATTAACAAGGGGGATAAGAATTTTGAACAAAGACAAGAACCGCTGGTTCCCGAACCGACCAACGTTCCACCTCTTGAGGAGTAATAGTTAATAAAAAAGAAAAAAAATATTTTTGGAAAAAGTAAACAAATAACCCCTTGTTTGGATTATACAAAAATAAATATTAAAATAATCATTTTTGTAAATCCTCATTTGAAATATTATGAAAAATACAATTACTAAGATGAAAATAACAATTTTGCTTAGCTTACTTTTTTTGTTTAGCTTTGTTGTTGTTTTAGCTTGGACCGGACCGACGGCGAATCCCCCCGCTTCTAATGTTTCAGAACCAATTAACGCCGGGGTTAATTTTCAAACAAAATCTGGTTCCTTCCAATCAGACACAGATATGCGAGCTCCTATTTATTATGATTACCCCAGCACGGATTATTATGTAGACCCAGCAGGCAATTCTTGGCTGTATCGATTGTATTCTTATGATGTCAGGGCCGATGTTTTTTATGATAGAAATGATCCAAATAATTATTATGTTAACCCAGCCGGCACCTCTATTTTTAATACTATAAGGTTGGGAGGCGTGGATCGTTCTTCTTGGCCGAACTTTGTTTACCCAGGAGCAGGAATTCCTGTTTCCACTGGTTCGGCTTGGGGGACATCCATTACCAACAATTCAGCTAATTGGAATACTGCTTACAGCGATCGCCTTAAATGGGATGGGGGGGCTACTGGTTTAGTCGCTGCTACTGGTAGAAGTTCTTTAGGTTTAGGAAGTTTAGCTACTTTAAGCACAGTTAATTCAGCTACCATTACCGATAATTCTGTCAGTGCTATTGATTTAAACGTCTCTGGTAACGGCACCACCGCTCAATACCTCCGTTCAGACGGAGATGGTTCTTTTACTTGGGCAACGCCTCCTACAGGAATAACTGCTGAATCGGATACTTTGGATACGGTCGCTTATAGAGGTAACACCACGAGCAATTGGATTCAGTCCAATTCGTCAATGCGAGCTCCTTTGTTCTATGACTCCAACAATACTGGCTATTATGTAGACCCAGCAGGCAATTCTTGGCTGTATCGATTGTATTCTTATGATGTCAGGGCCGATATTTTTTATGACAGAAATGATACAGCTTACTATCTTAATCCCGCCAGTACTTCAGTTCTCAATGGTTTAACTTGGATAGACGGAAGTTGTGC
>CAYWKC010000013.1:8980-19139 GCA_964459145.1 uncultured Candidatus Saccharibacteria bacterium | reverse complement strand
CCTTCTGTCGCCAACCAAACATCATTAGAAACTGTCAATTGTGTGGTAGAAGCGTTGGTTGTAGTCAAGTTAGTCGTTTCAGTAGAAGAAGCAAACAAAGTTCCATTTGTTCTCATATCACCCCAAACATCCAGTTTATAAATCGGAGTAGTTGCCCCCACTCCCACATTACCGCTGTCTGTCACCGTCACTGAAGAAGTGGCCGTAGCTATTCCTAAAGAATTACCCACAAAAGTTTGGGTGTGGGTTAAGGGGCCAACCAAATCCCCTTCTTCATCTATAATAAATCCATCTGGCAATTGAAAACCTTCTGTAGAATACACTCTGCCTTCTACCGCCAATTTTTGAGACGGGGTAGTAGAACCGATGCCGAGATTGCCGAAATGGTTAAAAGTCAAAAGATCGGTGCCTGTGGATGAAGCAATAGTAAAAATATCCGCACTCCCCGCTGTGCCTTGCAAAGACAACAACGCTAATGGACTACTAGTGCCAATTCCAATATTACGAGCAGAATTAATAAAGAAAGCCGAGGTATCGTTGACCGTAAAATTAAGACTTTCATTTGTTTCCACTCCGAAATCAAGAATGTTGTTGGTCTTACTTAATAACGGATAACCTCCCATATAAAAAGTAGAGCCCGAGGTGTAAATATCATCTGCATATAAAGAACCGTGAACATTTAATTTGTAAGTGGAAAGCGAGCTGGTGCCTACCCCGATGTTGCCGTCATTATTCACAAGCAGAATATTTTGGTTGGTGGTAGTGGCTATCTGGAAAAGATTTTCTGTGGAAGTGGCACTGTTGACAGAAAATTTATACTGAGGGGTGGTCGTGCCCACTCCCATATTTCCTAAATCAGAAACAATTATTGAAGAAGTGGCTTCTGCACCCCCCGCTGAATTACCCACATAGATTTGAGAATGAGCCAAAAAAGCTGTTCCTAAATCAGACGCTTCATCTATAATAGTTCCGTCTGGTAATTGAAAACCTCCCAAAGCTGAATAAATTGTTCCCTCCACAGAAAGTTTAGTGGCTGGGGTAGAGGTGCCGATGCCGATGTTGCCAGTCGCTGTAATTCGCAGAGATTCATCCCCCGAACCAATAGTGGTTGTCGCCATTAATTTGGCAGGTGCCATTGTTAAGGCTCCTTCACTATCAAGAGAAAAATTCGCAAAATTATTGGTGTCATAAGCCAAGACAAATTGAGGAGTGATGACATCCGAAACTGACAAGCGAGCTGTCGGAGTAGTTGTCCCTATACCCACAAAACCGCTTTCCAAAACAGTCACTGAAGAAGTGGCTCTTACAGCATCTGTGCCACTTCCTAATAATATTCCATTGTTTATTAAAGTAGATGCCCCAGTTCCACCACTAGCAACTGATAGAGGAACATTTAAAGTCACCGCCCCTGTAAATCGTCCCGTCCCCGCTACATCTAACCGATAAACTGGAGCAGTAGAACCAATTCCCATATTTCCACCACTAATTATTCTGGCCGATTCTGAACCTCCATTATAGAATTGAAGAAAATCTTCATCTGACCCAGAACTAGATTCCGCGATAATATAAGTGTCTTGGTCAACATCAATCACTCCTCCCAAACCACTCCAATTAGAACCCCCAAAACCTTCAAATTGTGAAGAAGAAGTGTTATATCTCAAAGCTCCTGTGATGCCTGTTGGCCTTTGGACAGTAGACCCCACTGGGATAACAATGGCATTGGTGCTGTCAATAACCAAAGTTGTTACAGGAGTGGTCGTGCCGATGCCGACGTTGCCAGTATTATAATAAATATTAGTCCCGTTGGATGTCCATTTACCCAAGTCATTGGCTCCGTAGATGATAGAGCCGTCTGATACTTGTAAACCATTTCCTACTTGTACAGGACCAGAAAAAGTAGAGGTGGCTGTGGTTGAGGTAGCATTCAAGATAGAAAACGTGACGGTTCCTCCATTAGTTAAATTAAAACCTCCCATATCTAAATGACCCCCCACAGTGTCAGCTTCATCGGAACGCAAAAATTGCGAAGAATCCAAACCATCTAATTTACTAGCTTCAAAAGCTGAAGGCACTGAAGCAATTTGCTTCCTTGGAGTCATTTCACCATCCCACGAAACATCACCTAAACCACCAATGTTTACCCCTAAATATAAATCTTGATTAAAATCTACTCCACTGATAGCTGTGACGTTTCCAAGTAAAACAGAAAATAAACCATTTGTTACGGTAACTTTATTTTCCCCAGTTAACGTTTCCGTCCAAAGAGCTAACCCTCCGCTACTAACTGAATAAAGTTTGAATTCTATGTTATAAGCTCCATCTACCACCGCTACATTATCGGCATTAGTTAATTTACCTTGATAATTTATTTCTGGATTAAAAGCTGATTGGGCAGAAATAAAAGGAAAAAGAAGCAGGACAACCACCAAACCACGGCTCAGCTTGCTGGGCCGTGGCTTAATAGTTAATTTTTTCAATATCTTTTTTTTGTCCCGGTTTACCATTTTTTATTTTGAAATATTTAGAATTTTGCCGTTATCTGATAACCAATTTATTAGTTATTGCGTGATTGACTTTCCCACATAAAAACCGCACGAAATCTAAGCAGAACCCACAGTTAAATTATATCTCAAATAGGAAAGAAAATAACGAAAAAACACCCAAGAACTGGGGATAAATTATATGTTAATATTCAGACACCGAGGAATTTAAATTAAATTTATTTCTTGTCTTCTTCCCCCCTAAAAATTAAATAGATAAAATGGATTATACCCAAAAAAAGCATTATTGGAAACCACCAATCCTTTAAGATTTTTTTAAAATTTAGAAAAAGACTGTTTTTCAAGTCTGAATAATGATTCAAAATTGTTGTTGCCTCTGTGGAACTACTTAATCCTGTTGGGATTGTTCCAGACCATTTTTCTGGCTCATTTTTAACTTCGCTAATAAGATAAGAAAGTGGTTTTTCTAAGGGATTCTCTACTTCGCCTATTTGTGTTAAATTCTCTTCCCCTTTTTCCAACCCTTTCCCCTCTTCAATTTTGATTGGAGTCATCAAATAAAGTCGTGCTGTTTCATAATTGCTATCTCCATAGATGCCTTCAGAAAAAATCTTAAAATAATAATTTTTTCCAAAATCTAAATCTTTAATTTGCACAGAATGATAAACAACAAATAATTCTTCTACATAAGTGCCTACCACCCCCCCCAAACCATCTTCCAAGATTAAAATAGCATTGGTTGGTTTATTCGTTTCCCAAGAAATAGTGACTTCTTTATCTTCAACAACAATAGTTAGATTATAAATTTCAATCGGGCCCCCTTCGGCCTCAGCATTGGCTTGCCAAGTAGCTGGATTTCCATTTCCTTGGGAACAATCACGAGGACAAGTATAGATGGTTTCGTTTAATTCTGCTTCACATAAATCATTTTCGTTACAAGAATTATCAACTACCTGCTTAACAACAATTTCGTCTTCTATATTAGAAACAGTTCCATAAACAAATTGACCCGAAAAAAGATTTAGAAAAATTATTAACAAAACAAACTTTTTAATTTTCATTTTTTATAGAGCTAAGACCGTTATGGTGGTAGTAGCATAATAGGTCCCCGACGGAGCAAAAACTGTGTCTTGTTCAGTGGCTACACAGAGAGTTGTTGTTGTTCCCCCAGGTTCAGTTCTTGTAGTGGAACTAGCAATTTGATAAGCCGTTGTAGAGTGGAAACCTTGCCATAAGAGAGAATCACTCGGAACATTATAAACTCCAGCCATACAATCTGCATCTATCCCATGTCCTGTCACATCATCACCATAAGCCGACCAGCCAAAAGCATATTCGTTAGAAACCTCCCACGGCTGTTTGGAAACAGAAATATCAGCAAAAGATTCCCCCGTCTCAACATCACAAAGAGCGTCAATCGCCCCCCCTCCGTCACGGTCAGAACAAGCATCTGAAACAGTTGCATAAACAGTGGCTGAATAACCAGCTGGGTCATCAGTAATAATTGTCCAAGTTGTGCTACTCACACCAGTATTTTGCACCAATCTTAAAGTCGGCATCACAATATTGTCAGCCGAACTAATAGACAAACTAACCTCTTGCATTTGTTGATAACCTGCCGAAAATTGATAAGTGGTGCTAGTAGCAATTCCTGTTCCCCCCTCGCCCAAAGTGTCTTCTATTCGATAATTAGTAGAAGTAGAGATTAAACCTCCTGTATTTAATGAATCGCTTTGCACGCGATAGTTGGTTGATGTCGCGACAAAAGCTGAAGTTGTTATTGAAAAACAACCCAACAATAAAATCCCTATTATTAGTTTAATCCTCTTCTTCTTAAATCTCATTATTAGTAATTATATCACATTTCTTTTAGAGGCATCCGTTTTAATCCTTTATAAATTTTTATCTAAAGTTTCTTTCTTGTTTCTTCTGGTTAAAAATTTTAATCAACCAAACTAGAACTAAAATGAGAAAAATTAATCCTCCTAAAAAAGTAACCATTATTTGTGACGAAACAACCCAAAAAATTAGGGTCATTTCATCCACCTGATTGTCATACCCTCGGTTAATAGAAACCACTGCTTGGTATCTACCAAATAAGTTTTCCCTATTCCATTCTATATTTCTATAACGTGTTGAATCAGGCATCGCAAAAAAAGTCTCAATTTCCATTTCAGCTATTTTGGTTCCCCATAAATCAAAAATTTTAATAGACCCAGATGGATTCAAATATGTCCTTCCTTTGTTTGCAAAAAGTAAGTCAAAACCTATTTTCCCGTTTCCTAAATCTTTTTTTTTAAAAGAAGTCAATTCACCATCTCTAATAATTTCTCCATTAACATTCACAAAGAATAAAGCCCCCAGACGTGAAATAACGGCTGTTCCTGTTCCTGTTTCGCTTTGAGAAGTAATTTGACTAGAAATAAGAACTGAACCATAAAGACCCCCTGGGGGGGTTCCTACAGGAATATTTATTGTCACTGGCAAAATCATTTTCTGTCCTGATTTAAGCGAAAAAACATTAATTTCAGGAACCAAATAATTTTTTAATGAGGAAGGTCCTTTTTCTTCTCCTTTCAAGATAACTGTCTGGTTAGGGTCTTGAGAACCAACAAAGTCCTCAACACTAATTTGAAAATTGAGAGTTTTATCTGTTCTATTCAAAATATTTAAAAATTGTATTTGAGAAGTTCCGGGGTCAAGAAAAACCTCAATTTTAGCTGGTTCTAAAACAAAATCATTTTTAGTTTCTGTCTTAATGTTTTCAATTTCGTAAGCATTAACAAAAAAGAAACAGGAGAAAAAGAATCCAACTAAAAAACATTTTACCTTGTTATTTCTTTGAAACATTTTTTTGAGAGAAAAATCTACCTAGTTACTTAGTTACCATTTTTACAAATTTAGGCACCTGGTGCCTAAATGAGATTTATTTTATTTACAAGCTTTCAAAAAATCAGTAAAGAGTGGGTGCGGATTAAGTGGTCTGGCTAAAAATTCTGGGTGAAATTGAGTCGCTAAAAAGAAAGGGTGTTTCTTTTTTGATAATTCCACAATTTCCATTAAACGACCATCGGGGGAAGTTCCTGAAAAAATAAGCCCCCCTTCTTCCAATTGAGCAATAAATTCTGGATTAACTTCAAAACGATGACGGTGTCTTTCGAAAATCTTAGCTTGACCATAAGCAGAATAAACAATTGTTCCTCTTTTAAGAATAGCTGGACAAGCTCCCAATCGCATGGTTCCCCCATAATCATTTTTAGCCATTTTTTCTTTTTGCTCTGGCATTAAGTCAATAACAGGATGTTTGGTCTTTGGATTAATTTCTACAGTATGAGCATCTTTCCAACCAAGCACATTTCTGGCAAACTCCACTACGGCTAATTGCATACCGTAACACAAACCCAAAAATGGAATTTTATTCTCTCGTAAAAATTGAATGACTTTGATTTTGCCCTCAATTCCAGAAGAACCAAAACCTCCTGGAACAATCACTCCATCAAATTTTTTAAGAGAGGTTAATTTTAACTTTCCCGTTTCGAAATCTTTAGAATTCAACCAATGAATTTGGGGTTTAAGATTAAGTTTATAAGCAGAAAATTTAATTGCTTCTATCACAGAAATGTATGAGTCAGACAAAACAAAATCACCTGAGTCAAAATATTTCCCTACTATAGCAATTTCCACTTTTTTGCCTCCATTATGAACCTTCTTAACAAAACTCCTCCATTTGGATAAATCACTCTTTTTAACTCGTTTCTGTAAATTCAGTTTTTTTATAATGGTGTTGCCAATGTTATCTTTCTCAAAGTTAAGGGGCACATCATAAATACTTTCCACATCTGGAGCCGAGATAACATCTTGAGAATCTATGTTACAAAATAGAGCAATTTTTTCTTTTCTCCTTTTATCTAAAGGCACTTCACTTCTCGCGATTAAAATATCTGGCTGAATTCCTGTAGAATTAAGTGTCCTAACAGCGTGTTGAGTTGGTTTAGTTTTCATCTCACCAATTTTGCTCGGAATTGGTAAAAAACTAAGCATAACATAAAGAACATCTTCTGGATATTTTGTTCTTAACATACGAGCTGCTTCCAAAAAAAGAATATTTTCATATTCTCCAACGGTTCCCCCAATTTCTATCATAGTTACATCAGCTTTAGCTAATTGAGTGGCTTTTTCAATTCTTCTAATTATCTCTTGCGGAATATGTGGAACTACTTGCACACATTTACCTTTATAACCCAAATTTCTTTCTCTCTCAATAACAGCCCGATATACCCTTCCCGTCGTCATATAGTTGATATTAGGCAAAGTTATATTTAAAAAACGCTCATAATTGAGCATATCTTGGTCGGTTTCATAGCCATCATCTAAAACAGACACTTCTCCGTGTTCAGTAGGGTTCATCGTGCCAGCATCTACATTAACATAGGGATCAACTTTAATAGCGGTTACTTTCAATCCTCTAGATTGTAGAATTTTTCCAATAGATGAAGTTGTAATTCCCTTACCTATTCCAGACATTACTCCTCCAATAACAAAAATATACTTACTTCTATTTTTTTTCATATAATAATATTTTAATTTAACCCTCCCTTAATTTATTTTAGGCACCTGGTGCCTAAATTTTAAATTTTGAGATATTTTCTAACTGCTAAAATTGAAGAAATAACACCAAAAAATATTCCAACCACAAGAGAAAGAGCCAAAAACCACAAGAGATGTGAAGAGTAAAAAGAAAGCAAATCAATTAAAAATATATTTTCTATGAAAGGATTTAACCAAAACAAGAGAGGATAAAACAAAATCACAGCAATTAATGAAGAAATTACACCATAAATTACTCCTTCAAAAATAAAAGGGCCCCTAATATAATTATTATTTGCTCCAACTAAACGCATCACTTTGATTTCTTCTCGCGAAATAAAAATCGCCAAACGAATAGTATTAAGAGTAATCAAAATGGAAACAATTATTAAAATTATTGCCAAAGCCACCCCAAATTTGTTGATAGCATTAATAATTTTATTTAATCTATCTATTATTATTTTATTTTGGGAGTAATTAACCTTCTCAATAACATTAGCTTCCCCATCAACAAGAACTGTTTTTGATTCTAAAAATTCTGCAATCCCAGCATATTGACCTATTTCTTTAGCTTTGATATTCAAAACTGCCCCCAATGGGTTTTCTTCCAACTCATCAAGAGCTTGAAGAGTTTGTTCATCATTACGATGTCTTTCTCTAAAATTAGCTAAAGATTGTTCACGAGAAATATATTCAATACTAGCCACTTCTGGAAGAAATTCAAGGTCTTGTTTAAGTTTCAAAACCTCCTCTGGAGTAGCAGTAGTTGTAGCATAGACATTAAGGTCTACTTCATTTTTTATCCTATCTAAAGTCAAAGAAAAAAGAACACTACTTAACAAAAGAGCAATGATGGCTGATAAAGTTATCGTCATCATTACGACAGAGGAAATTGATACTACCCCGTTTCTTGAAAAATTAACAAAACCAGTTTTTATTATTCTTTTTATATTTGTTATAAACATATTTTTTTACAAAACATAACCACCCCCATTTTTATCTCGAACAATTTCTCCCTCTTCCATTGTGATAATTCTTTTTCTTCCGAGTAAATCAATAACTGTTTTGTTATGGGTAGTTAAAATAACAGTTGTACCCAATTCATTGATTCTTTTTAGAATTTTAATAATATCATCTGTATTGTCTGGATCCAAATTACCAGTAGGTTCATCGGCAATCAAAACATCTGGTTGATTGACAATCGCTCTCGCAATAGCCACTCGTTGCTGTTCTCCCCCCGATAACTCGTAAGGGAAATTGTTTCGTTTTTCTCCCAAATCAACTAAATTCAAAACATGGGGAACATCTGAAATAATTTCATCATCATTTCGTCCAGCAGCTTCCATAGCAAAAGCCACATTTTCATAAGCTGTCTTATTTGGTAAAAGCCGAAAATCTTGGAAAACAATTCCGATTCTTCGGCGATATTTATTCATCTGAGTTTTTTTAATTTTATTTATATTGGTGGACTCAAAGAAAACAAAACCACTAGTGGGAGTTTCTTCACCCAAAAGCATCTTTAAAAGGGTAGTTTTGCCCGCTCCAGAATGACCTACAATAGAAACAAATTCTTCTGGCTCTATTGTTAAACTAACATTATTGACTGCCTTTATACCGTCTTGGTATTTTTTAGTAACTTTATCAAAATAAATCATAGCAAATTAATTGAAAGTCCTTAAGGTCTATAAAGTCAAAAGTGAAAAATTTGCTCTGCAAATTTCTCTAATTTTTGACTTTTTTATATTTTATAACAAAAATTTTTGTATTACAACAGCAAAGAGGGTTGAAAAAATTGGAAATTAAATTTATATAATCATTCCATCTCCACAAAACTATTAAAAATAGAATCTAAATCACCCGAGAGAATCTTTTCCAGATTATGCCACGATTTTTTAATTCTGTGGTCAGTAACACGATCTTGCAAATAATTATAAGTTCTTATTTTTTCAGAGCGATCTGCCGTTCCAATTTGTGTTTTCCTTTTTAGAGAATATTTCTTCTCTTCCTCTTCATCTTTTTTTTGTTGAAGTTTTGCAATTAAAATTGTCATAGCTTTTTCACGATTTTTGAGTTGGCTTCTTTCAGCCGTGCAACGAACATCTATTCCTGTTGGTTTGTGAATAAGGCGAACAGCTGTTTCAACTTTGTTGACATTTTGTCCACCTGCTCCCCCAGAACGAGAAAATTCCATCTCTAGTTCATCAGGATTAATAGTAATTTGAGAATTTTTCCTGATGGGCATAATGGCTACAGAAACAGTTGAGGTGTGAACACGACCAATCTTTTCTGTTAGAGGAACTCTTTGAACGCGGTGAACTCCTGTTTCAAATCGTAATTTTTCATAAACACCTTTCCCTTTTATTTCAAAGCTGACTTCTTTGTAACCCCCTGTAGAATTCAACGATTCATTCAATTTACGGAATTTCCAACCTTGATGGTTAACTGCATATTTTTCATACATCTCAGCTAAATCAAAAGCAAACAGTGAGGCCTCGTCACCCCCTGTTCCTGCTCTAATTTCTAAGATAATTTCATTGGGAAATTCTTCCTCCTCTTTAATAGAAGATGATAATATTTCTTCAATTTGTCCTACAACAACTTTTTTTTGAGTGGTTAAATCAATCAATTCTTCTTCAACTAATTCTTTTAAAGTTGAATCTTTTTGTGATATATCTTTCACCTGATTTTCTTGATTCGTGATTTTTTCATATTCTTTAGCAAGATAGGATATCTTAGGATTTTGACGAACTTCTTCCAAATCAAAACTTTCTGATTTCTTTTCATCAGAATTCTGCAATTTGTGTTTATCTGTATCTTTAGCTTTCATTGAAATTAAAAACAAACCAAAATCTTAAAAGTCAAAATAAAAAATTATTTTTTGGTCTTTTTAGTTTTAGATTTGGTCTTTAATTCAGAAGCACGAGAAAGACGAGTTTTAAATTTCTCCACTCGGCCAGCTGTATCAACAATTTTTTCATTACCAGTATAAAAAGGATGGCAAGCACTACAAATTTCTACATCAATTTTTTCTAAAGTTGAACCAATTTTAAACTTAGCCCCACAAGCACATT
>CAYWKC010000013.1:0-8880 GCA_964459145.1 uncultured Candidatus Saccharibacteria bacterium | reverse complement strand
TCTTTTTTTATAACCAAAACCAGTGTTGATATCCCACCAAGTAGTTGGCATAAATTGTGACGGACCCATCGCTCCCCCATAAGCTCCATCGGAAGCAATTGGACAAGATACAGGGGTAGTTTCGGGGTCCATTCCTAGTTCTTCAATTATATTTAAAAAAGAAGATTTTTGTGAATTACTCATCACTGTCCCTGATTTGTTATCAGCTGATTGATTATAAGTACAACGTCCTAAATTTCTTCCAATGATTCCATCAATCCCTGATTCCTGAGATAAAATTGAAAGGGTGAGAGCTGCTTCTACTCCAATTTTTTCTTCGTATAGTTGCACCAGCTTAAGTGCTTCACCAAAGGTTAATTCTGTTCCCCCAACCGTTTTAAATAAACGATTTCTTATGACTGTTTTGACTCTCTCTTTTTCAGCAATAGTTTTTTGGTATTCCGCTTCTTGGTCACGATTGAGACTAAGTAAGTCCTCTTTTTCTTCCTTATAAACAACTTGTTTTTGTTGTTCTGATTCTTTAGTTAATTTCAAACCTCGTTCATTCATTTCCTTTTCTCTTAAAAGTTCTTTAGCTATTTGTGTTTCTTCTTGAGTGTCTCTTAAATCAGAAAGAGTCTTATTCAAGTCCCTTTTAATAACTCCATAATCATCAACATCAATAAAAAAATTTGAAATAGTTTCTTGAGATAACACTGCCTCTAAAAGAGAGAAGGAATCTAATTCATTGGTTTTTTTAATAAGAGTGGAAAGATGTTGAATAATTGTCTCCATTTTTTCTGAGAGAGAAATTATTTCCTGTTCTTTATTTCCAATTTCTTGACCAATTTGATAAATCTTAACTTGACTGGTACGAATACTTAAATCCGTTGTCTTTATCTTACTTTCTACAATGACAATATCTCTTTCTATTGTGACCGATTCTCTTTGTGTTAAATCAAGAAGAGTTTTCTGTTCCTGAAGTTCTTTTTCGCATTGGTCTGAAAGAGCTTTTAATTCTTCATCTGTTTTGCCTTCAATGTTTACAATGACACATTCTTCTGAAACAGCAATTCCCCACCAAGGCATTAGTAAAAAACCAATTAATAAAAATACAAAACTAACCTCATAATACTTAAGCATCAAATCAATTATAACAAAAAAGGGTTGTAGGCAAAAGCCGAACAACCCTTTTTAATTTATTTTTTATTCCTCATTTAGGCTTCTGTAGTTTCCCCCTCTGGTTTTTCTTCTTTTTTACCCTTTTTCTCAATTTCTATATCAGCAATGTCAGAAGTTTTTTCTTCGCTCTCTTCTTGTTCACTTTCTACAACTAGGGCTACTACTTCATCATCATCAACCAAAGATTTAGCTGAGTTGGGTAACTTTAAATCTTTAACTAAAATTCTACTTTCAAAATCTTTAAGAACAGAAATGTCAACTTTAATATCTTTAGGTAAATCTTTAGGAAGAACTTCAATGGTTAATTCATGTAATGTCTTTACAAGAATACCCCCTAACTCCTTAACGGCTGGAGATTCACCCCAAAAATCTAAAGTAACATCAGCTTCCATGACCTTCCCTCTTTCAACTATATAGAAATCAACATGACGAACAAATTCTGAGATTGGATCCAAATCAACATCTTGAATAATGGCCTCTTTATCTTCTCCCACTCCCTTTAAAACAACCAAGGAGGAACTACCTGCTTCTTTCCAAACTTTTTTAAATTCAATATAAGGAATAACAATCGGAGTTGATTTTTCTTTCTTACTATAAAATACCCCCCGTAATAATTCTGTCTGGCTTTCAACCTTATTGGGTTTCGGAAATTTTTTGGTTAAATCTCTTTCTTTTATGTTTAAAACTAATGACATAATAACAAGCATTATAACGAATTTTTTCCAAAAAGCAACTAACTTTTCTGTAATTAATTTAAACTTACTAACAATATATTTTTATATGTTATAATTTTATTATGAAAAACAACTTTGATTTTATCGCTATCGGAGACATTGTGGTTGATGCTTTCATTAATTTAAAATCAGCTCGAGTCAGTAATGAAAAAGGACACCCTGAACTTTGTTTAAGTTTTGCTGATAAAATTCCTTACGAAAAAATAGACATTATTCCTGCTGTGGGAAATAGTGCTAATGCCAGTATTTCGGTTAGTCGTTTAGGTTTAACATCGGCTTTAGTGACTAACATTGGAGCAGATGACAATGGAAGAATTTGCCAAAGAGTTTTAGAGAAAGAAAATGTTTCAACTGATTTTATTAAAATCCATCCTGATAAAAAAACCAATTATCATTTTGTTTTATTGTATAAAGCTGACCGAACTATTTTAGTTAAACATTCTGAATTTGATTATCACTTACCTGAGATAGGTAAACCTCAATGGATTTATTTAAGTTCTTTAGCTGAAAACTCACTTGCCTATCATACTGAAATAGCTAATTACTTAAAAGAAAATCCTTCTGTAAAATTGGCTTTTCAACCAGGAACTTTCCAAATGGAATTTGGGTATGAAAAATTAAAAAATATTTATCAAACTACTGAAATATTTTTCTGTAATGTTCAAGAAGCTAAAAGAATTTTGGGTGAAGTCCAGCCAACAATTTTAAGTGATTGTTTTAATTCAGAAAGAAAAATAATAATAATCCGTTTATTACAAGAAATGAAACAGTTGGGTCCCAAAATTGTAGTCATAACCGATGGACCAGAAGGAGCTTATGCTTATGATGGAGAAAAGATTTTATTTATACCTATGTATCCAGACCAACAACCTCCTGTTGATAGAACTGGGGCAGGAGATGCTTTTGCTTCTACTGTTACCTGTGCTTTGGTTAAAGGAAAAAGTTTAGAAGAAGCGTTATTTTGGGGACCAATTAATTCTATGTCCGTTGTGCAGTATGTTGGCGCTCAAACTGGTTTGCTTACTCAAGAAAAATTAGAAGAATATCTAAAAAATGCTCCTAAAGATTATAAAGTATCAAGTATTTAAAAAAATCTTTTGAATTAGTTAAATGAAAAAATCCAAAATAAATTTTTTATAGGGAGATAAACATTTATGCCCTTAAAAAATTTATTTTGGATTTTTTCATTCTCTCATAATTTTATAAACAGCTTTTTTAATAGCAAAACAATCTAACTCATAATGTCGCAATAATTCTTCTGGTTTCCCCGATTGCCCAAATTGGTCTTTCACTGCTACAAAACCGACTTTGATTGGATAATTTTGCACGAAAAATTCAGCCACGGCTGACCCCACCCCCCCCGCTAATTGATGGTCCTCTACAGTCACTAATGCTTTTGATTTTTTAGCAAAATCCAAAATAATTTTTTCATTTAATGGTTTTATAATAGACAAGTTTAAAACTTCTGTCTTAATTCCTTCCTGTTCAAGTTCAAGAGAGGCCAATCGAGCTTGTTCAACAAGATGCCCTGTAGCAATAATTCCAACAGTCAGTGACTCTAATAATTCTTGTTTTTCTAAATTTAAAATTGGCACAGCCAAACGTGATAAACGTAAATAAACAGGACCAGTAATTTTAACAGCTTCTAAAGTCATTTGTTTAGCTTCTGTAAAGTCAGCAGGAGAGAAAACCGTCATTCGTGGAATAACTCGCATTAAAGCAATATCTTCTAACATTTGGTGGCTCCCTCCATCTGGTCCAGTCACCACCCCAGCATGTGAGCTGGCTATTTTTACGTTAGTGTTATTGTAAGCAATTGTAGTTCGAATTTGTTCCCAATTCCTGCCTGGAGAAAAGATTGCCAAGGATGTTATAAAGGGAATCTTCCCCATTGCTGCCATACCAGAAGCCACACTCGCAAGGTTTTGTTCAGCTACCCCGACTTGAATAAACCTTTCGGGAAATTTTTCTGCAAATAAATTAGTGCGAGTTGATTCTGTTAAGTCGGCCGACAAAGCCACTACATTTTTATTTTGCAAACCAGCTTCTAACAAACCCTCTCCAAAACCATCTCGTGTTGATTTCAATTCTTTTTTACTTGACATAATATTTTTAGTTGTTACAATTAAATTAATCACGCCCCCCGTCTGTTTTCAGACGGGGGGATATTTTTTATAAATTCATCAATTTAGTTAAAGTTAACTTATACAAAATTTTGTTTATATTATAAACTTCTCTCCCTAAATGACCTTGTTCAAAAACAACGATAACCTGTTTCCTCTTTTGAGCTAAATACTGATAGAGAGGAGCAAAATCTCCATCGCCACTAAAAAATACAAAAGTCTTAAAACCTTTTTCTAAATATTGATAAACCGCCATACAAATTTCAATATCAAAATCACATTTTCTTTGGCTTGTTTTACTTCCATCAAGAGAAATATATTTAACTTCCTTTGTTGTAACTTGATAACCTATTTTACTTATCTCTTCTAAAAATTTCTTAGATTTTGGGTGTTTGTCTAATCCATAATAGAAGTTAATCTCTTTTATCTCTTGATATTTTTTCAGATATTCAAAAATTTTATTGTAGTCTGGTTTTCTTTGTAAAGATTTTTTCCAATTATAAACATTAGCCCAATCAATAAAAACAACAGCTTTACCTCTTAATTTCAAGACTTGTTTACCCATGAGAGAAATTATACCACAAAAAATAATTTGAAAATAAAAAAGGGAGCCAAAATGGCTCCCTGTGATCTCCTTTCTCGCTCACTTACAAAAGGGACTTGAGTCAAACAAGTCAGTGAACACCCCGAGGGCATTCACGACAATGGCCCGGCAGTAATCTTTGGGAATACTGGCCAAATCCCAAAGGTCTTCTACTCCATAACCGAATTTTCTTGCCTCCGCTTTCAAGAGGCATCGGTTGATGGGAGTGTTGTCTTCCACGACTCGGAAGAACTGAACCTTCCGGCCGTTCCCGTTTCTCAGCTCTGTGATGGATAAAGCTTGGGAAATGCTGGCGACCTCTACCGTTTGATCTTCTTCCTCAAACCTTCTTTCTCTTTCTGTCATTTCTCCCTCCTGTCTGTTTTTGGTTTATAAAACAAGAACCACCTGCCAAGCATTATGCCACAATTCCACTAAAAAGCAAATAATTGCTATTTTAACTAATTAACCGACAAATGTCTGTACCTAAAACAGAGACGAGCCGCAGGCTCTCGCCTCCTAAAAAAACCTAAAGACCTAATTCCCTAATTCCACTGATAAAGGACAATGGTCTGAACCAAAAATATCATCATGAATTTGAATCTCTTTAATCTTCTCCAACAACTTTTTAGCCACTATAAAATAATCAATTCGCCAACCCACATTTCTCTCTCTCGCCATAGCACGATAAGTCCACCAGGTATATTGAATTTTATCTGGACAAAATTCACGATAAACATCTACAAAGTCTTTTTTCAAAAAAGCATGTATCCACTTTCTCTCATCTTTAGTAAAGCCCGCTCTGCCTTTATTACTGTCTGGTCGGGCTAAATCTTTTTCTTCATGAGCCACATTAAAATCACCAGCTAAAATAACAGGTTTCTTTTTGTTTAATTCTAAAACATATTTTTCCACAGCCAAATTAAACTCTAGCTTATAATTTAGCCGACTTAACTCATGGTTAGCATTAGGAAAATAAATATTAAGAATAAAAAAATCTGCAAATTCTAAAGTTTGCACTCGCCCTTCTTTATCAAATTTTTCCACCCCCACCCCATTCTTCACCGACGGAGGTCCAACCTCCGTCATTTTCGGAGGTTGGACCTCTCCATATTTTTTAACAAGAGCAAGAGTTCCACTATAACCAGGACGAATAGCCGAATTCCAATAAGCATCATACCCTAAAGCCCCAAAATCAATATCTTTTTTTGTTCTGGCTTCCTCCGTAATTTTAACCTCCTGTAATAATAAAACATCTGGTTTTTCCTTAAATAAAAAATCCTTAAAATCTGATTTTTTAAGCACGGCTCTAATGCCATTAATGTTCCATGAATAGATTTTCATTTCACCCTGTTAAATAAGATTTGACTCTTTTTTTAATAAATGTTTTTCCATGATAAGTTTTTAAATATTTTTCTCTATGCGTGGCATCTTGTTGATTTAAACAAGCTTCGTAATAAATTAATTTCATTGGTAATCTCTCTTTTGTTGAATAAATCTTTCCTTTACTATGACCGTCAAATCTTAACTTTAAATTTTTAGTGTATCCTGTATAAAAGTTTTTATCTTGTTGTGATGGTAATACATATACATAAAACATGATTATATAAATTTAAAGATATTTAACGGGGGTTACCCTATTAAATATCTTTAAATTCTTTGTAGTTTATTGGTTTATTAATAAAACTTTTTATTGAAAACTATTAAAACATTATATAAGAAATCCTGAGAATTTAAAGTTAAAATTTGTTGAAACAAATTTTATTTAACAGGGTTAATTATAACACAAAAAAACAGGATATCATATCCTGTTTTTTGTTTGAAACTTTTTCTTTTGTTTCGTTCCGATAGGTCTCAACTTTAGGTTCCGAGACCAACACCCTCCTGCCGAAGAGGCAGAAATCCACCGATTAAACTCATCCTACTTGCCTTGTGAACAAATAAATGAGTACGTTCAATTTGAAATAATCCACGACCACCTTCCGGTAGCCGTACCTTGTTACGACTTAGTCCTTGTTACCGAATCTACCTTAATTCGCCATAAAGACGACTATCGGGTATCCCCGGCTCCCTTGACTTGACGGGCGGATTGCAATAAATTAGGTTAAATTTTTGCGTTCCCACGTAGCAAACGGTTTTCCCGTACTACGCGAGTCCAACAGTTTTTTGGTTCATAGTTGATTTTATCTGCTTAATCTTTTCAATACCTTTTTGATTAAGATGGTCACCTTTTTTAACAATTTCTGCTATTTGACAAAAAGCTTTAAAGCTTTTTCTCTTAGAGAATGTTTGTAATTGATGTTGTTTGAAAAAAGGAATAATTTTTTCAAAAATATCCTTTTGTGATCCAACTGTATACCGATAACAATGAGAATGATTTCCTCTATTATCCTTTTGAAAATAAACATTTCCACATTTTAAAGTTTTACAAACTTTAAAAAGAAGACCTTTGTCTTTTTCTTGCAATTTCATATGAAAGTGCAATTGGATACGAAAACCAGTTTTATATGCTTTAACTTTAGAAAAGTTAACATAAAAACATCCTTCACCATCGGTAATTCCAACGATATAATCACTTGAGACTGTCGGTTTTGTCCTTCCCATGCGTATTATTATATCATAATAATAACTTGACGCATAGTACTACGACGCAGCTGACTTCTCATAACCTACCATTAACCTTTTCTTAGTTATGAGATCTCCCCGGGTCACTATAGATACCCTTCCAGACATCCAATCATAGTTTTTCTATATCTTCAAAAGATATTTCTGTCTACTTCCTCAAAACCCACCGGATGAGTCGTAGACACTATTAACTACATTACTGTAGGAAAGGCTGTCTTTTGTTAATAGGATCCTTCAGGCAGTCCCTCGCGAGATTTGCCTTATCCGTTCACTACGCCGAACCCTTGCTATAAAGGGTCGGGAATCGATTTTAACGATTTGGTATTTGTATGGCTGCCGGGCACAGTTATTTGTGAGTACAAGACTCGAGAACGTATTCACCGCAGTATAGCTGACCTGCGATTACTAGCGATTCCAACTTCATGAGGGCGAATTGCAGCCCTCAATCCGAACTGGGGCTATGTTTGAGGATTAGCTCAGAATTACTTCGTCGCAACCCATTGTCATAGCCATTGTATCATGTGAGCAGCCCAAGGCATCAAGGGCCATGCTGACCTGGCGTCATCCCCACCTTCCTCCCAACACTTTGTTCGCTAACGCTCACAAAGAAATTCCAATAAACAAGAAACAATAATCAAACAATATTCAACAATCAATTTTCAAATAATCAAATCACTTGATTATTAAATTTAGGATTTTAAATTTGTTTGTAACTTGTATCTTGGTATTTGGTTATTACTTTGCGCTACCGCGCAAAGTGCTGGGCGGTCTCATCTGACACATATAACAGATGACAAGGGTTGCGTTCGTTTCCTCACTTAAGAGAACAACTCAAGTCACGAACTGACGACGGCCATGCAACACCTGCTTAATTGTCCTTGTGAGAGGGCCTTAATTTCTTAAAGCTTTCAATTAAGTATCTAGCCTTGGTAAGGTTCTTCGTGGGCTGTCGAATTAAGCCACGTGATCCACCGCTTGTGCGAGTCCCCGTCTATTCCCTTGAGTTTTAAGCTTGCGCTCGTACTACCCAGGCGGTTCACTTAACGCGTTAGCTGTACCTCTCAGAGGGTCGATACTCCGAAAAGTTAGTGAACATCGTTTAGGCCCAGGACTACAGGGGTATCTAATCCCTTTCGCTACCCTGGGTTTCGTGTCTCAGCGTCAGTAATGCGCCAGTGAATTGCCTTCGCTTTTGGTGTTCCCCATAATATCAACGGATTTCACCCCTACACTATGAGTTCCATTCACCCCTCACATACTCTAGTTTAGCCGTTTCTTATGCAGATCTTGAGTTGAGCTCAAGGTTTTAACATAAGACTAACTAAACCGCCTACACACTCTTTACGCCCAATGATTCCGGATAACGCTTGAGGCCCTCGTATTACCGCTGCTGCTGGCACGAGGTTAGCAGCCTCTTATTCATGAGCTAATGTCAATAAACTTCTTCACTCATAAAAGACCTTTACACTCCGAAGAGCTTCATCAATCACGCGGCGTCGCTCCGTCACACTTTCGTGCATTGCGGAAGATTCTCGACTGCAGCCTCCCGTAGGAGTTTGGACAGTGTCTCAGTTCCAATGGTGGGGGTCAGGCTCTCACCTCCCCTAAGCGTCATAGCCTTGGTAAGCCATTACCTTACCAACAAGCTGATACT
>CAYWKC010000012.1:0-19447 GCA_964459145.1 uncultured Candidatus Saccharibacteria bacterium | reverse complement strand
AGAGTGTAGGCCGAGTCGGGGTCGCGAAATTTTGCGAAGCAAAATATTTGTGACCGAGTCTTGACTCGAACGGCAGAAGAAAAGGTCTGGGAGGAGACCTTATGTAGATTTTTCCAGTGAGTGTTTTTTTATCTGTTTTCCATTTAAACTTAATTTTTATTATCATGTTATTTATTTGAACGTTTAATGTATACAATTATTATAAAGAATTCGTTGGTCGGTTATTGTTTATGTATTTGTCTGGTCCACAAAATCTTAAGTCCCAATGCGAAAGCATTGGGATTTTTGATTTTGTAGCGACCAGACAGGACTCGAACCGAGCGAAGTATAGAGGAGGAGCTTGCGACGACGAACACGAGCGAGTGGAGGTCAAGGGAGTGAGATGTTTTGGAGTCCGAAGGACGAACAAAATATCCACGAGAGTGACCGAGTCCTGCCTGGTTTTAATTAGTAAAAAGGTGATTAATCTCTACTTTTCGGGGAAAATTTTTTAGGAACTGAGTGGGTAGAAATTTCTTCTGTAAAGAAAGATGTTTTTTCATCTTTTGCTCAAGGAGTAATTATTTGATAATATACAAGATATGATTTTAAAATTAAAACAATTAGGATTATCTGAAAAGGAGGCTAAAGTTTATTTAGCAGCTTTAGAGTTAGGGGAGGCAACTGTGCAAGAAATTGCTAAACAAGCGAGCATTAATCGTCCTACTACTTATGTTCAGATAGAGAGATTAATTAAATTAGGGCTAATGAGCTCGGTGGAAAAAAAAGGAAAGATGCATTTTATTGCAGAAGATCCAATTCAATTATCAAAATTATTAGATGAACAGAAGAAGGAAATAGAAGAAAAAGTGAAGTTTTTTGAAAAAATATTACCGGAAATAAAAAGTATTCACAATTTAGATAGAAAGAAATCAAGAGTAAGATTTTTTGAAGGGTTGGAGGGTTTGAGATCAATAAAAGATGAGATATTAAAAACAAAAGACAAAGAAATTAAAGCTTTTTTTTCTGTAGATGACTTTAATAATATTTTTTCTGAAGAAGAAAGGAATAAATATCTTAATAGAAGATTAAAAAAGGGGATAAAAGTAAAAGGACTTTACACGAGGTCTAAAGGTCCTTTTGAGAAAGTTACAAGAGGTGATGATGTAAGAATGATTCCAAAAAAAGACTTCCCGATTTCTTCTGATGTTACTATTTTTAGTGATAAAGTTGCTATTTCGGCATTGAAGGATGAAATAGTGGGGGTTATTATAGAAAATAAAGAAATTGCAACCGTCTTTAGGTCTATTTTTAATCTCGTTTGGGGAGCTACAAAAAAATAAAATTCTTAATTTATTATTTTATTGTCAAAGTCTGCTGACATAAATAATTATCTAAAAATAACATATTTAAACACTTTAAACGGGTATCTTATTAAAAATGTCAAAAGGTATTGACAAATAATTCTGGATGTGTATACTATGGGTAGTTCTTTGAGGATAAGTTTAAAAAGTATGTAAATAACTATATTTTTGGGGGTTATTTGGCTAAGTAGTTTCTGAAAGGGAAATTGGTTCTATAAAGATTTTCTCTCCCGTCAGAGTTCATAAAATATTTGTGAATTGTGACGGGCGGGGAGATAAAATTGGGGTGGAAGTCAAAACGAAACGGGAGAAAAACTCCCAAAAAACGACTTCAGATGAGACAAACCCCCTCCGGGCTTTGGGGAGAGCCTGTGGACGCGCCTTTGTCAAAGACTGTTCTGCTGGGAGAATCCTTGTGAAAACGAGGTTGCGGAATAGATGCACATTCCAGTGTGTTACGCCATGGTTAGCTACCAGTAGCGTTGGAACTCACACTGGTTCCCTTTAAAAAATTCTCCCATTGAAAGTAACAGCTCGATCGTTGTTTGAGCTGAAAACATAAAGTTGTTCTTTATAAGTAAAAAAGAAAGGGGGTGAGAATATGTTTGTGACGGGGTTCAATCTGCAGTGTAGCTCATGTGGGCACAAGAATCGCCCAGCACGTAGCTTCTCCGAAGGGATCCGTCTTGTGTTGGCGGGCTCTTTTACCAGGTGTCGAAGTTGTGGATCGGAGTTTACAAAAATCCGTATCCCAAATCGGCCGTTGGTTGAGGAACTGCTGGAAGATTTGGATGTTTCTCCACTGGTGGAAATTTTCCCATACAACGGGAAACCGCCAGTAGCGATAGGAGAGTCGTCTAGATAGATTGCTTCTACCGTGCTAGTGTCGGTGCCTGCTGTGTCCGACGATAAATCTGCTGAAAACGCAGACTTCCATTCTGGAAGAAAACAGGCTAGAGGCGGTGAGTCATTAGACCAGGCAAACCCGCCCATGAGGATGAATCAATCCTTTCCTACCCAAGAGGAAGTCAAAAAAGGTTTCCTCTCCCATCAGAGTTCATAAAATATTTGTGAATTGTGACGGGAGTAAGTAGAAGTACATTTCAAATCGAATAGATTCAGCAGTGTGTTCGTCATGACTTCATGAAGATGCTTGCGAGCTAGTGATATTGTGACTCCTGCTGATTCTATTTATAAAATAGAACGAATAATCAGTTTAAAGGTTCAATCGAAAGTATTCCCAGCCGTCCATTAGGATGTGAGTAGAAGGGAGAAGGCAATGGAAGGAGCCACGATTGGACACAACTTTTTGGCCCACCTCAGGGGTGAAGCTGAGGGAGGAGAAGAAAATGAAAAAAGGCAGGCCACAGAGAGTGGAGGACCAGCTGTTGATTACACTGGTCGAAAATCGGCTAAAACAGAACCTTCGGGTTGACGCAACCGGCATAGCCAATGTGTTGGGGGTGAATAGAAGTATTATTTGCCGTCAACTTCAACGGCTTGGCTACACTCGAGAGGTAACTGGGGACGTCGGAAGGATTGTCCTTCTGAGTTGGAAAGAAATCGATAGGAGGGTCAGAGAGGCAATCCACGGGGAGGATAAGGGGAAACCTTTGTCTGACCCTAAGCTCTTGGAGGTTCTCGGCTTTCCCTGGAGCATCCGGATGATGACCAAGGCGCGTCTTCGTCTCGGTATCGCTGGCTCGTGGGACCGTCGAAAGGCCTACAAGTCCCTTGGTTACTAACACTGACTCTCTCAGGAGTATGGGCTCTCCATTTATTATTTATGGAGCGAAGCCGAAGCCAATGGCCCGTAAAAGGGGGTTGTCGTAAGATAACCGAGAAGGCACTGAGAAGTTGGTCAAAGGAGGTGTCAGTATGGAGATCGCGGTTGAGGTTGGATATAAAACCCTGCCAATGATCGTTGGACTGGAAGAAGCCCGCAGAATTTTAGCGCGGGTGGAAGAAAACCTCAAACAGTCCGACTGCTGGGAAGAGGTTTTTCTCAGTGGTGGGCAAAAAGCCAGTAGAGTCAGGGTCGGCAGTGACACCGACTTCTGGCTGTATGGTTTGGCCGATGCTATTGGCATTGAATACCCGTCCAGTCGGAAGGAGCCAGAGCAAACTCTGGAAGAGGTTTGCTCCCGACTCAGGTTTGCTTGGGTTAAAGGCGATTGGGAAAAAGATTAACCAATTCGCCACGCGGGTTTTTGTCTGATAAATCAGACACAGTCAATCTTTCAACATTAGGCTTGTTGAAAGGCGACTTTAAAGAAGCATAACGCTTCAGCTTTCATTGAAAGTTAACAGCCATTTGTTTTTTGTTCAATCGGGGAATTCACAAGGGTGGTTCTTCGAGTAGGTTCGCGGGGCGGAGTGATTAGTTCAATCACCTCCGCCTTTTTTGTTTGCCTAAACACACTGCATTTCTTTACTTAACTGATGCCAAGCACTTAATTCTTGTATGATTCGGTTCCAATCAAATCCAACGAGGTCCACAAAATCTTAAGTCCCAATGCGAAAGCATTGGGATTTTTGATTTTGTAGCGACCAGACAGGACTCGAACCGAAGGAGTATATTTTTTCGTGACGGAATGGAGGAAAAATACGACTGAGCGGGGTCGAGAGTTCTTAGTGAAGACGAGCCATCGAAGATGGCGAAGTCTGAACTTAGAACTGGTGACCGAGTCCTGGGAAATAAGAACTCCCGCGGGGGTACATTTAGTTGAGAGAGTGGAGATTTAAATGGAAGATGGTAAAATTAAGACATAGACATTCTGTGATGAGTTAAAGGTAAATAAGTTTTTTAATATATTATGTGTAGTATATGTGTAAAATAGGTGTAATTTCATATGTATTGACAACATATGTAGTATGGGTGTAATATGTATGTAATTACACATGTTAATTAAAATAGCATAAATATGGAATATTTTAAATTAAAAAAGCCGGATTTAAAAAGTTTAAAAAAGGAAGACATTTCCGAAGTTTTTTCTGATGAAAACAAACCAGAAATTCTTAATTTTATAAAAAAAGTTTCCGAGTCGGAATATCTATATTGGGATAAGATTCAATATAAAGAACCCTCTCCTAAAGACGTTCCTAAAGAGATTCTTTGGTTAGTGATTAAATTTTTTAGAGAGCAAAAAAGTATTAAAACTTTAATTCAAGATGAACAAGGTAAATTTTTCACTTGGTCAAAATTGAATTATTTTGAAGAATTTTTACATAAAATAGATATGAATACAGGAGGAGAGCTTTTTGTTGGTAATTCTGATCTGAGTAAGGCAAATAAACAAAAATTAATTACTAGAGGAATTATTGAAGAGGCAATTGCTTCATCTCAATTGGAAGGAGCTAGTACAAGTCGAGTGGCTGCTAAAAAAATGTTAAGAGAAGGAAGAAAACCTGCTAATAAATCTGAACAAATGATTGTGAATAATTATTTTTCAATGAGGGCTATTGAAGAAGATTATAAAGAAAGTGATATGAGTATGGATTTACTTTTGGAACTGCATGGACTTATAACAAAAGATACTCTTGATGACCAAAATGAAAAACCTAGAATCAGAGAAAAAGATGAAGAAGTACATGTTAGTAACAGGACAAGCGGACTTATTTATCACAAAGGACCTAATGCAGAGTTTGTTAAAAAAGAATTAAAGAGGTTGATAAGTTTTGCCAATGATGATTTGGATGTTGATACTTTTATGCATCCTGTAATAAAAGCGATTATACTTCACTTTTGGTTAGGTTATCTTCACCCTTTTACGGATGGGAATGGTCGCTTGGCTCGTTTATTGTTTTATTGGTATTTAATTAAAAAAGACTATTGGGCTTTTGTGTATTTGCCTATTTCAAAAATTATAAAAAAATCACCTGAACAATATACAATGGCCTATGTGTATAGTGAACAAGATGATAATGATTTGACTTATTTTATAGATTATAATTTTACTAAAATTAAGTTAGCGTTGAAAGATTTTGTTGAGTATTTAGATGACCAAGCGAAAAATAATTTGAAAATGAAAAGTAAAAGTGAAAATAAATATAGTTTTAATATACGACAAGTTCAATTATTACAATATTTATTTGGTGATCCTGATGGAAAAACAAATTTAAAAACACATGTGAATCTAAACCAAATATCTAATAAAACAGCTATTGGAGATTTAAAAGATTTATTGAAAAAAGGATTTTTAACTTCAAAAAAACAAGGTAGATATGTTTACTATTATCCAACTAATAAAATTAAGGAATTGTTTTAGCAAAAAAATCTAACAGTATTAGAAGCAAGGAGTAATAGTAATTAACCTAAAAAATAATGTTAAAATAAAACTATGGCAAGTAAACTATTTTTTATAACTGGCTCTAGCGGGATTGGCAAAACCACAATTGTTCCGTTTCTGAGAAATCTTTTATCCAGTGAATATGATATTCATGATTTTGATGAGAAGCTGACAGAAGAAGTTGGTAGGGATATTGATCTTTTGGATAATTGGCGAATAAATACGACAAAACATTGGATAAATGTAGCTGAGGAAAATTTAAAAATCAACAAATTAACAATTATTGTCGGTTTAATTTACCCCGATGAAATTAAACAATTAGATCCTCAAATCCTATACTCTGTTTGTTTACTTGACGCATCCGACGAAATAATTAGTCAGCGATTGATGGGTAAACGGTTTTCAAATTCAGAAAAAATAGCCAAACTAAAACAAGGTTCCAATTTAACGCCAGAGGAATTTATTCAAGAAAACAAAAAACTTATGGAAAAACTTCGGAACGAAACTTTAGATCTTGATGGACAGATTATTGATACTACAAATGATACTTCCAGACAAACGACCGAGAAAATTGTATCTTGGGTATTAAAAGTTATTTAGATTCCTCGGTTACCTCTGCCTTTTTTGTTTGTCTAAACACACTGCATTTCCTTACTCAACTGATACCAAGCACTTAATTCTTGTATAATTCGGTTCCAGTCAAATCCAATGAGGTCCACAAAAATAAAAAGCAGTAGCGTTAGCTACTGTTTTTTTCTTTCTTTTGTGAGAGCAGACAGGCCTCGAACCGAGGCTGTGCGAAGCTCGACGTAGCGAAGCGAAGTCGGAACAGCCGAGTGAAGGTCAAGGGAGTGAGATATTTATGAGTCCGTAGGACGAAATAAATATCCACGAGAGTGACCGAGTCCTGTCTGGTCCACAAAATCTTAAGTCCCGAAGCGAAAGCTTCGGGGCTTTTTGTTAATTATGTTAAAATATACTCAATGTTGAATTGGGCAGAAATAAAAGAAAAAATCGATAGGCGAGTTCAAAAAACCAAAAGTTGGTTTGAAAAAAATGAGAAATATTTGTCCATAGGTTTTTTTACCTTAGGTATCGTTATTGATAATTTAACTTTAACCAGAGTAGACCTTCTCTCTAATAATTTGATTTTGGTTACTTATATTCTTTTGGCTGTTTTAGGAATTGTTTTACTACATCGTGCCAAAGTAGAAAAATCTAAAAAACCGCAATCTCGTTTGGTCAAAATTTCTAAATACGTTCCTTTTCTCACTCAGTATGCCTTCGGGGGATTATTTAGTGGTTTTGTTATTTTTTATACCAAAAGCGCCTCATGGGCAACCAGTTGGATTTTTCTTCTTATCCTAATTGCTTTTTTTATAGGAAATGAACGATTTAGAGAAATTTATAAAAAAGTAGATTTTCAAATCAAGATTTTATTCGTGGCCATTTTTTCTTTCATGATTTTTTTTGTCCCAGTTATTTTGAAAAAAATGGGTTTAGGAATATTTATTTTAAGTGGAATTTTAAGTTTATTATTAATTTTTCTTCTAATTTACTTTTTATCTAATTTTATCGCGGAAATTAAACAAAAAAGAAAAATAAAAATAACTAAACAAATTTTAGGAATTTTTGTTTTGTTTAATCTTCTTTATCTTTTTAATATTATTCCACCTATTCCTTTATCTCTTAAAGAAATTGGGTTATATGATTTTATTTATAAAGATAACGCAGGAAAATATGTTCTGATAGAAAAAGATTTGCCTTGGTATTCCTTTGGAAATTATTTTTTAAAAATTCCAACGGGCAGGGCTTATGTTTATCAATCTATTTTTGCCCCAACTAATTTAAGTACGGATATCTATAATAATTGGCAAAGATTTGATGAAAGTAAAAGACGCTGGGTGTCTGTCAACGAAGTGCATTTTCCACTGGTCGGGGGGAGAGAAGATGGTTATCGAGGATATTCTTTTATGCTAAATCTTACAGAAGGTGATTGGAGAGTTAATGTTAATACCAAAGAGGGTTTAGTAGTGGGAAGAATTAGATTTGAGGTAATCAGAGAGGAAGAGGGTAGATATTTTCATCGTATGTTTTGACAAGAAGTCAATTTTATTGTATCTCTAAAATAGAGATTGACTTTATTTTTTGTTTTGCTAAGATGATAAATGTACTTGGATCGTAGCTTGCTACAATTTAAGTACATTGAAAAACATCGTTCTCTTCGGAGCTCGGTGTTTTTCATTTGTATTTGTTTTGTGTTAAGATTGGATGAATTACTAATTAAGAATACTAATTAAGAATAGGAGCTATCCCAGTGAAATGTTTTTTGATTTTTTACAAAAATCAAAAAATTTGTTTTATCAAAGATAAAACAAATTTCACGGAGTGACTATTTTAATAGTCATTAACACTCCTTTAAAATATGTTATGTTAAAAAATCTGTTAATAAAGAAAATGTTAAAGTCGCAATTAAAGGGTGTGCCTGAAGCAGAACAAGAAAAAATTTTAAAAGTAGTCAGTGAAAACCCCGAATTATTTGGTAAAATTACTAAAGAAATTCAAGACAAAGTAAAAGAAGGAAAAGGTCAAATGGAAGCTTCTATGGAAGTAATCAGCCAACATCAAGCTGAACTGAAAAACATTTTACAATAACTTTTTAATGGGTGAGGGGCTGACTATTTTAATTATTCAACAGATATTAAGAAATTGAATTGACGAATCAAATTTTAATTTTTATAATCAAGCAATCTTTTAAAAGATTAATATAAAAAAATAAAAGATATGGGAGACGAAGAACTTGATGACCTTTTGGATGGGGGTGGAGAAGAAGAGGCTGAAGAACTCGGCGGTCTTGAAGACGACGAGTTAGAAGCTAAAACCCCAGACATTTGGGATGAAGAAGAATAACTATTAAATAAATAGATATTTCTTATAAAAAATTCGGGAGGTTCAACCTCCCGAATTTTTTGTTTAATGTTTATTGTTTTATGGTAAAATTATAGCAAGGACTTTAGAATTATTAAAACTAATCTCTATAAATTATGAAAATTTTATTTTTCTATAACGAGGACTGGGAGAAAGATTATTTTAATCAAAAAATTGAGAAGGGTTTGGAAGTGGAATTTCTAAAAGGAAGGATTCAAGATTATTCTGATTTAAAAGATGAGACAGTAGAAATTTTATCAGTGTTTGTTGATTCTTCGGTAAAGGCAACTGCTTTTGATAAATTTCCTAATTTAAAATATATAGTTACTCGTTCTACTGGTTTTGATCATATTGATATTGCTGAAGCCAAACGGCGGGGAATAATTGTTGCTAATGTTCCTTCTTATGGGACAGTAACGGTGGCAGAATTTGTTTTTGCATTATTATTGTGTGTCTCTCGGAAAATCTTTCCTGCTTATGACCAAATTTTGGAACAAGGCAACTTTGGAAAAGAAGGACTAAGGGGTTTTGATTTAAATGAAAAAATTTTAGGAGTAATTGGAACTGGAAATATAGGAAGACACGTTATCAAAATAGCTAATGGTTTTGGGATGAAAGTAAGAGCTTATGACCATCATCGCGATGACAAATTTGCTCAAGAAAATAATTTTGAATATGTGGAGTTTGATGAATTGTTGCGACAAGCAGATATCATCACTTTGCATGTTCCCTATAATTCTAGCACTCATCATTTGTTGAATGAAAAAAGTTTTGAAAAAATGAAAACAGGAGTAGTGCTTATTAACACTTCACGAGGTGGAGTAATAGAAACAATGGCGCTGGTGAATGCTTTGAAAAGTGGAACAGTTAGCGGAGCAGGTTTAGATGTTTTAGAAGCAGAAATCTATATGGGGAAGGAATTGGATTTGTTAAAAAATGAAGAGGTTCAAGAAGAAGAGGTGGACACTGTTTTGCATAATCAATACTTGATTGACCATCCGAATGTAATTATTACTCCCCATAATGCTTTTAATACTCAAGAGGCGTTAGAAAGAGTTTTTGATGTGGTAGTGGAAAATATAAAAAGTTTTATGCAAGGAGAAATAAAAAATGAAGTTAAAGTTGGGTAGGGTTTAAAAGAAAATTCTCAACATGCTTTTTCTAAGCGAAACCGAGAGGAAAGTCAAATTTGAGCAGTAAAAAATTTTTTTGCCAAAGCACCACAAAACAATTACTTAAAAATTCCAAACTCCTCCCAGTGGGTCGTCAAACAGTGGAATTTTTTCTTGAACTAAAGTTCAAGAACAGTAATTTTTTTGTTAAAAATTTTAATCCTCAAATTTGACTTTCCTCTCGGTTTCTAGAATTTTAATTTTTAGTTTATAGTATAAATTATGAAGAAAATAACAATAGTGACTCATAATGGAAATTTTCATGCCGATGATGTTTTTGCTGTGGCAACCATTGAGCTGTGGTTAGAAAAGAAGTATCCTAAGAATTTTTTCAATAAAACAAAGATTGAAATTATTCGGACAAGAAAACCAGAAATTATTGCTCAAGGTGATTTTGTTGTTGATGTGGGGGGAGAATATAATTTAACCAAAAAGATTTTTGATCATCATCAAGTTGGTGGAGCGGGGAAACATTTAAATGGAATTCCCTATTCTTCTTTTGGCTTGGTTTGGAAAGAATATGGGCAGGAAATTTGTGGGTTTGAAATAGCAGGTGTCATCAATAAAAAAATAGTCCAACCGATTGATGCTGAGGATAACGGGGTTGATTTATGTAAATTAATTTATTCTGAGATAAAATCTTATTCTATCCACGATTTGATAGATGTTTATAATTTTCTTTCTAAGAGAGATAAAAAAGAAACTTTAGACGATAATTTTTCTCAAGCAGTTCTTGGGGCTAAAAATATTTTGGAGAGAGAAATTGATATAGCTGAGAAAGAAATAGAAGAACAAAAATATGTGGAACAAATTTATCAAAAATCTGAAGACAAAAAAATTATAATTTTAGATAAAGAAATTGGAGATAGTTCTTGGGAAATTATTTTATCTAAGCACCAAGAACCTTTGTATGTAATCAAACCAGATGGAGGAAGTCAAAACTGGAAAGTGAAAGCAGTCAGGGACAATCTATTCTCTTTTGAACCTAGAAAAAAATTACCTCTTGAATGGGCAGGGAAGACAGAAGAAGCTTTGGTTCAAGCAACGGGGGTTCCAGAAGCTCTTTTTTGCCATAACCAAAGATTTGTGGTTGTGGCAAAGACAAAAGAGGGAGCGATTGAATTGGCGGAATTAGCTGTAACTAAATAATCTATTCTTCACTGAAAAACCAAACCCTCTTTTAAATAAATTTTAAACACACACTCGGGCTCTCCTGCGGAGCTCTCCCTTGTCCTCAGCCAAAAACCCAGCCCTGAATGATTTAATTTGAGGGGTAGCACCCCTCAAATTAAATCATTCAGGGCCGGGGCCAAGCTTTTTGACTTGCGGAGTGTTAAAATTTCTTTAAAAGAGGGTTTGGTTTGTTTTGTTTGGTGTGTTGAATGTAAAAACCCGCTAATTAGGATTGGAGATCCTGATTAGCGGGTTTCGGTGTAGTTCAAAAAGAGTTTATTCTGTCTTGGCGGCGACAGAGGTGCCGACTTTGAGGGCGACGATCCTGTCGGCTAACAATTTGCCGGCTTTGGCCATGATGTCGTGTTTGTTATGACTGCCCCCCAACTCAATACTCAGCTCCGCGATGGAGCTGTAAATGATCCGGTTGGGGCCAAGGGCGTAGATGGTGATCTTGCCCTTGAAGTCAACGGAGCTTCGGGAGAAGCTCCACATTCGCATGTTCATTTGGTTGCCGAGGTCTTCAAAAACCACGATGGCCTCAGTGTTGGTTTGTTTGCAAATTGCCTTGAAGGCTTGCGTTTTCTCGGAATGAGTCAGACCGGCGAGGCTTTGGTCAAAGCCGGCTTTTTCCAGAGCTTTTCGTGCCTGGCGAGGTGTGGCGATGGTGGCGAATGCACCGGATTGGTGCAGATTGTTTGCCACCGCTACCATCTCGTCGTCGGGCCACAGAGCCAGACGAGAAATGTTGGCGAGAACCAGTTCGCCTTTTGGTTGGTTGGCGATCTCGTTTTCCCCGATAGCCATGATGACATCGCCATCGGTGGACATTTGGACTGTTTTAGTGACCGTGTGGGCTGCCAGACCAGCCTGGGCGGCCATCATCAGCGGGATGGCGGCGACGCAGCCATTCAGTAAAAACATTCCCATGATCACGAAAATACCTAAGAAAACCCTTTTCAATTTCTTTTCCATTTTTCTACCCCCTTATTTTTGAGTTAGCAACAAAAAATAACTAATATATATAGAAATTGTCCTTTTGAACTAACAAAGAACAACTATTTTTCTATTTGACATATTATCAAAAGTGTTTTAAAAAAGCAAGGGTTTTGTTTTGAGGTTGGGGAGAAGTGATGATGAGGTCGGCAATGGCTTTAGCCATTGCCGACCTCAATAATGCTTGCTACTTAATAGCCGTTTAGTGTATAGTATAGGCAATTAAAAGGAAGCGGATTGGTTCCTTATGAGGTGAGGGACTTTTTAATTTATGAATTATCGGTTTATTATTAATAACTGAGTGAGTGGAATTGTTAGACATCCCAGTAAAATATCTTTATTTTACAAAAAATAAAGATTCATTTTGAAAAACAAAATGAATTTCACGGGGTCATATTTTTCTAATTCACCTTGCTCATAAGAAAAATATGAGAGATTATCCATTAGAAAAAGTTAGGAATATAGGAATTATTGCCCATATTGATGCTGGAAAAACCACTGTGAGTGAACGAGTGCTTTTTTATACTGGGGTTTCTCATAAAATTGGTGAAGTCCATGAAGGAGCAGCGGTTATGGACTGGATGGAACAAGAACGAGAAAGAGGCATCACCATTACTTCAGCAGCGACTACTTGTTTTTGGACTCCCACTTATGCTCATGGTGATGTTAATCTAAAATATCGTTTTAATATTATTGATACTCCTGGACACGTTGATTTCACAGCCGAAGTGGAACGTTCTCTAAAAGTTCTTGACGGAGGAGTGGTTGTTTTTGATGGAGTGGCTGGGGTGGAATCACAATCAGAAACAGTTTGGCGACAAGCTGATAAATATAAAGTGCCGAGGATTTGTTTTATCAATAAATTGGACAGAACAGGAGCCAGTTTTGAAAGATCATTTCAAAGTATTTTGAATCGCTTAACTAAAAATGCTGTTCGTATGGAAATTCCGATTGGAGAAGAGGGAGCTCATGAAGGGGTGGTGGATTTGTTAAGGATGAAAGGATATCTTTTTGAGGGAAATATGGGAAACGAAGTCAAAGAAATCGAAATTCCAGAAAATCTAAAAAGTGAGGCAGAAAAACTTCATGGAGAATTGGTTGAAAAGATTGTGGAAAACGACGAAACTCTGATGAACGATTATTTAGAGGGGAAAGAAATTCCGATAGAAGCTTTGAAAGCTTTGTTAAGAAAAGCTGTGATTGCTAATGAAGTAGTGCCTGTCTTTACTGGGTCAGCTTTGAAAAATAAGGGAGTGCAATTGGTGTTAGATGCGGTAGTTGATTATTTGCCATCTCCTTTAGATGTTCCTTCCATTAAAGGAATTGATGCGAAAACAGAGGAACTGGTTGAGAGAAAAGCTGATGACGACGAACCTTTTGCGGCTTTAGCTTTCAAATTACAGACGGATCCGTTTGTGGGACAATTAACTTTTTTTAGGGTTTATTCGGGGACATTGGAAGCAGGTTCTTATGTCTATAATTCATCTACGGGCAACAAAGAAAGAATTGGAAGAATTTTAAGAATGCATGCTAATGACAGAGAAGAAGTTAAAACAGTTTACGCTGGAGAAATAGCGGCGGCGGTTGGTTTAAAAGATACCAGAACCTCAGATACTCTGTGTGATGAAAATCATCCCATCATTTTGGAAAAAATTGAGTTTATGAAGCCAGTGGTGTCGGTTAGAATTGAACCAAAAACAAAAGCTGACCAAGAGAGAATGGGGATGGCTCTGAAAAAACTGTCTGATGAAGACCCCACTTTTACTATTGCTACTGATAACGAAACTATGGAGACAATTATTTCTGGAATGGGAGAATTACACTTGGATATTTTGGTGGAAAGAATGAAAAGGGAATTCAAAGTAGATGCCAATATCGGCAAACCCCAAGTTGCTTATCGAGAAACCATTCAAACTGAGGCAGAGGCAGAAAATAAGTATGTTAAGCAATCAGGTGGTCGGGGACAATATGGTCATGTTAAATTAAGAATTAAACCTTTGAAAAAATTGGAGGAAGGTGAAAAGGTGCCTAAAAATGTAAAAAGAGAAGAAGGTTTTGAATTTATTAATAGTATTAAGGGAGGAGTGATTCCTCAAGAATATATTCCCGCTTGTGAAAAAGGGGTCAAAGAGGGAATGGAAAGAGGAGTGGTAGCTGGCTATAAGTTGGTAGATATTTCTTGCGAATTATTTGATGGTTCTTATCATGATGTGGATTCATCTGAAATTGCTTTCAAAATTGCAGCTTCCAAGGCCTTTCAAGAAGCAGCGAGGAAAGCCAGTCCGGTTTTGTTGGAACCGATTATGAAAGTGGAAATTGTTATTCCAGAAGAGTTTATGGGAGATATCACAGGGAATTTAAGTTCCAAGAGAGGACAAATTGAAAGTATGGGAGATAGAGCCAATGTGAAAGTGGTGAATGCTAAAGTGCCGTTGGCAGAAATGTTTGGCTACACTACAACCTTGCGTTCTATGACAGAAGGACGAGGCACAAGTTCTATGGAATTTGACCACTATGCGGTGGTGCCAGCTAACGTGGCTAAAGAAATTATTGAAGCGAGGGGATAAACTCCGAAAACTTGGAGGAGTTTAGATCCAAAGTTTTGGAGGAGTTTTAAATTTTAGATTTTAGATTCTAAATTATAAAAAGTGGGACGGCGAAGCTGTCCCACTTTTTGGTTTTGGGTGGGGTTTTGGTTATTAACAGATTGATAGAGTAATTTGTTGACTTGGTATTTCATATATGATACACTAATGTCAAATATATGAAAAGCAAAAAAAATTTATTAGAACAGTTAAAAACCTTACCCCACTTCAATAAAAATACTGTGTATCAGCTTGGTAGACAGTTGGAGCTTAAAGACTCTACGATTGATACCTATATCAGTCGGTTTTTGAAATATAAAGATATTTTGCAGTTAAAAAATAGTCTTTATGTAACTACTGATTTTTTTGAAAATAATCGATCAGATATTTCTTATTTTTTTTATCTTGCAAATATTATTCGTACCCCTTCATATGTAAGCTCTTGGGTAGCTTTACAGTATTATAATCTTGTTACGGAAGTTGTCCATCCTATCACTTCAGTTACCCTTAAGGTGACGAGGGAATATCAGACAAAAGTTGGTAATTTTGCCTATCAGTCTATTAAAAAAGATTTTTTTTCTGATTTCTCTTTAGTGAATGGCAAGTTTGATTTTTATATCGCTTCACCAGCTAAGGCATTATTTGATTTGTTGTATTTTAGGACGCGTCAGCTTAAGGGGGTGAATTTGGAGAACATTAAAAAGATGATTGAAGAGTTAAGAATAGATTTTGATGAAATGGGTGAAGTAGAAAAAGAGAAATTTTATTCTCTAATTAATAAAAATATATGAGTGAACAGATAACAACAATATTAAAAAGAAAACTTGATGACTTGTCTATCTATGGAAAGGCTGATGCAGAAACCCGTCGTAATGCTCTTAAGGAGGAGTTGCAATTTTATGTTTTGAATTTTATCTATCATCATCCAGAATATAACAAATGGATAATGTATGGCGGTTCAGCACTCCGTATAGTTCATGGTCTTGATCGCATGTCTGTTGATTTAGATTTTGAAATTTCTCATGGGGTAACCGAAAAATTTTTAGAAGAGTTAAAAAATGAGGTTGAGGGATATTTTATTGGTAATTATGGCGCTGACTCTGATTTTCTTACTATAAAAATCACTACTGGTAGGGGTCTACTTTTAAAATTTCATGTTGGTAAAGAATTAAGTCTTGGCAATCCGTCAGATCAAGTACATGTAAAGATTGATTTAAACCATTTTGTTTCCCCGAAAATCGTAACTGAACGCCGACCGATAAATCGTGATCAGCTTTCGTTTATTATTTTGACATACAATATGGGGGCATTGATGGCCAGCAAATTAGCAGCTATTTTTCTACGAGGCACTCGCGGAGTCGGTGACGCTGTTTATGAAGAAAAGGGGCGCGACATTTACGATCTTCTTTGGTATATGGGTAAAAAAGTTGTCCCAGACTTTGACTATATGACAGCCAAAGGCATTGATGTTAAAAATCCGCGTGTTTTTTTTGACAAACTTACACTTCAGATAAACAAAGTAAGTGATGAAAATCTTAAAAACGACTTATCGCCTTTGTTTGTAGATCCGACATTTATTGCAAACTGGCTTAGAAATTGGAGAGAGAGTTATTTAAGTCTTTTAGACGAATATAAAATTCGTACAATAACAGAACTTGAACGAGTAGTTGTCCACCAGGACTTTCTTGAAAACAACTTTTCTTTTAGTTATTGGTATAAAACGGAAGACGGTGGATCAGTAAAGATTGTTTATCGTATTAGTGACTATTGGATGGATTTCCGCGATGGCGATTTATTTATTGATATAGATAAAAAAATTGAAGATAAAATTGAGTTTAATAGCAATGGTTGGAGCAGTCGTCCAACACCTCAGGACAAACTCAAACAGTATGTAACTCTTTTTTTTCAAAAGACAGAAAAATATTTTAAAAAAACTAATTATGTAATACTCGGTGATGCTATCATCACTAAAGTGATCAGGATGACCGCTGATAAATTAAACCAGAAGGAGCAGATTATGCTTAATAAATCTGCTTTGTTATCGTGTGAACTGGACGACCTGTTAAAATAAAGGGAATGGATAAGGTATTTTAATTTTAAAATAGTTTGTTGTCTGTATTAAAGTTGAAAGCGAGGGGATAAACTCCGAAAACTTGGAGGAGTTTAGATCCAAAGTTTTGGAGGAGTTTTAAATTTTAGATTTTAGATTCTAAATTATAAAAAGTGGGACGGCGAAGCTGTCCCACTTTTTGGTTTTGGGTGGGGTTTTGGTTATTAACAGATTGATAGAGTAATTTGTTGACTTGGTATTTCATATATGATACACTAATGTCAAATATATGAAAAGCAAAAAAAATTTATTAGAACAGTTAAAAACCTTACCCCACTTCAATAAAAATACTGTGTATCAGCTTGGTAGACAGTTGGAGCTTAAAGACTCTACGATTGATACCTATATCAGTCGGTTTTTGAAATATAAAGATATTTTGCAGTTAAAAAATAGTCTTTATGTAACTACTGATTTTTTTGAAAATAATCGATCAGATATTTCTTATTTTTTTTATCTTGCAAATATTATTCGTACCCCTTCATATGTAAGCTCTTGGGTAGCTTTACAGTATTATAATCTTGTTACGGAAGTTGTCCATCCTATCACTTCAGTTACCCTTAAGGTGACGAGGGAATATCAGACAAAAGTTGGTAATTTTGCCTATCAGTCTATTAAAAAAGATTTTTTTTCTGATTTCTCTTTAGTGAATGGCAAGTTTGATTTTTATATCGCTTCACCAGCTAAGGCATTATTTGATTTGTTGTATTTTAGGACGCGTCAGCTTAAGGGGGTGAATTTGGAGAACATTAAAAAGATGATTGAAGAGTTAAGAATAGATTTTGATGAAATGGGTGAAGTAGAAAAAGAGAAATTTTATTCTCTAATTAATAAAAATATATGAGTGAACAGATAACAACAATATTAAAAAGAAAACTTGATGACTTGTCTATCTATGGAAAGGCTGATGCAGAAACCCGTCGTAATGCTCTTAAGGAGGAGTTGCAATTTTATGTTTTGAATTTTATCTATCATCATCCAGAATATAACAAATGGATAATGTATGGCGGTTCAGCACTCCGTATAGTTCATGGTCTTGATCGCATGTCTGTTGATTTAGATTTTGAAATTTCTCATGGGGTAACCGAAAAATTTTTAGAAGAGTTAAAAAATGAGGTTGAGGGATATTTTATTGGTAATTATGGCGCTGACTCTGATTTTCTTACTATAAAAATCACTACTGGTAGGGGTCTACTTTTAAAATTTCATGTTGGTAAAGAATTAAGTCTTGGCAATCCGTCAGATCAAGTACATGTAAAGATTGATTTAAACCATTTTGTTTCCCCGAAAATCGTAACTGAACGCCGACCGATAAATCGTGATCAGCTTTCGTTTATTATTTTGACATACAATATGGGGGCATTGATGGCCAGCAAATTAGCAGCTATTTTTCTACGAGGCACTCGCGGAGTCGGTGACGCTGTTTATGAAGAAAAGGGGCGCGACATTTACGATCTTCTTTGGTATATGGGTAAAAAAGTTGTCCCAGACTTTGACTATATGACAGCCAAAGGCATTGATGTTAAAAATCCGCGTGTTTTTTTTGACAAACTTACACTTCAGATAAACAAAGTAAGTGATGAAAATCTTAAAAACGACTTATCGCCTTTGTTTGTAGATCCGACATTTATTGCAAACTGGCTTAGAAATTGGAGAGAGAGTTATTTAAGTCTTTTAGACGAATATAAAATTCGTACAATAACAGAACTTGAACGAGTAGTTGTCCACCAGGACTTTCTTGAAAACAACTTTTCTTTTAGTTATTGGTATAAAACGGAAGACGGTGGATCAGTAAAGATTGTTTATCGTATTAGTGACTATTGGATGGATTTCCGCGATGGCGATTTATTTATTGATATAGATAAAAAAATTGAAGATAAAATTGAGTTTAATAGCAATGGTTGGAGCAGTCGTCCAACACCTCAGGACAAACTCAAACAGTATGTAACTCTTTTTTTTCAAAAGACAGAAAAATATTTTAAAAAAACTAATTATGTAATACTCGGTGATGCTATCATCACTAAAGTGATCAGGATGACCGCTGATAAATTAAACCAGAAGGAGCAGATTATGCTTAATAAATCTGCTTTGTTATCGTGTGAACTGGACGACCTGTTAAAATAAAGGGAATGGATAAGGTATTTTAATTTTAAAATAGTTTGTTGTCTGTATTAAAGTTGAAAGCGAGGGGATAGGTAAGGGGTTAGAGGTTGGGGATTAGGAGTTAGAGGTTAGGAATTAGAAGAAAAGTGGGACGGCGGAGCCGTCCCACTTTTTGTTTCTTTTTTAACTATTTTCCTTGGCACCTACCTGCCGGTAGGCAGGCTCCGAGTGCCAAGGGGATGTTTTGGAGTTATCCCCAGAATCCTTGGAGGTTGAACCTCCAAGTGTTATATATGTGTACACATTACCGGGAGCCCTTGACCAAATGGGTGATTAAGTGGTATTGTATTGATTAAGGTAATTGGAAATTAAAGGGAATATATATCATGTCTACTAAACCATATTTGTCTATTGTTGTGCCTGTTTTTAATGAGGAGGGCAATATTATAAAATTAGATAAAGAGATAAAACAGGCGGTCTCAAAATTAGCGACTACTTATGAACTTATCTATATCAATGATGGAAGTCGAGATGATTCTTTGGCAGAATTAAAATCTTTGAAGGATTGCACTATTTTGAATTTAAATCGCAACTACGGGCAAGCTACGGCCTTAGATGCTGGTTTTAAAGCTTGTCAGGGCGAGTACATAGTGTCTTTAGACGGAGATGGGCAGAATGATCCAGCTGATATTCCAGCTTTGTTAGCCAAGCTCAAGGAGGAACAATTAGATGTGGTGGCGGGTTGGGGGAA
>CAYWKC010000011.1:0-19800 GCA_964459145.1 uncultured Candidatus Saccharibacteria bacterium | reverse complement strand
GAACGAGTTCGCCCTCCTCCGCTTTGCTACGGATGAATGTTCCTGATGTCACATCCATCCACTCAGCCACCTCTCCATTTCATTGCGAGATGACTGAGTGTTCGAACGAGTTCGCCCTCCTCCGCTTTGCTACGGATGAATGTTCCTGATGTCACATCCATCCACTCAGCCACCTCTCCATTTCATTGCGAGATGACTGAGTGTTCGAACGAGTTCGCCCTCCTCCGCTTTGCTACGGATGAATGTTCCTGATGTCACATCTATCCTCCTATTTTTCATCTCGCTTTGCTCGATATGAAAAATTTTTTGCTTCGCAAAAATCAGATAAAAAGCAAAGCAGTTTGCTTTTTATCCACTCAGTCACCTCATCAGTTATTCTATTATGTATGGGAACAAAATACCACATTTTTTTCTTTTTTCCTATATTTCTATGTGTTTTTAATTGTGGAAATTAATCCTCATATTTTCTTGATTCCCTAAGAATTAGGGCGGTTTTGGGGGATAGACGTGATTTTAGTGATGAAAAGAGTGCTTTTGTGCTAAAATGCTTGGTAATAAAATGCTTAATTTTATAAAGAAAAATAAAAAAATCTGTTTTATTGCTCTCTTAGTTGCGGCAGTCTTGGTGATGTATGGTAGTAGTCTGTGGGGTAATTTTGTTTTTGATGACAGAGAAATTGTCGCTCGCCAAAATTTTTTAGAAAATCCATTGAATTGGGGGCAGGTGTTAGTAACACCTTATTGGAATATAGAATCTGGAACATATCGTCCCATTACTCTTTTTACTTATGGAATCAATTTTTTCCTATTTGGTTCTGGGGCGACGAGTTTTCATTTTGTAAATATTTTGTTTTATTTTTTAAGTGGTTATTTTTTATTTCTTCTTATCAAAAAACTATTTTCTAAAAATAATCTGCTGGCTTATTTAAGTTCTTTTCTCTTTTTAATTTTACCTATCCACACTGAAGTGGTGGCTAATATTGTAGGCAGGGCAGAGATTTTGGCTTTATTGTTTTCTTTATTGGGTTTGTTGGAATTATTAAAAAAGATTCCTAACAAGTGGTTAACTTTTTTATGGTTTTTGTTAGCTATGGGTAGTAAAGAGACGGCCGTGGCCATTTTACCCATTGCTTTTTTCATTATTTGGTACCGACAGAGAAATTTTAAAAAAATTTTCACTAAGAAAATTATGGAAAATTTTTTTGGGCCTTCTTTTCTGTCGGTTTTTGTCTATTTTTCTTTTAGATTTGGGGTATTAGGTTCTCACTTTTTTACTAACACGGCAACTGTGGTGGAAAATTCTCTAAAATTTGTGTCTTTTCCAGAGCGGATTTTTACGGCTTTGAAAATTTTATCACTTTATCTTACGAAAACTTTTTTACCGCTTAATTTGTGTTCGGATTATTCTTTTAATCAACTTCTTATTGAGAAAAGTTTTTTTAGTTTTCCTGTTCTTGTTGGTTTCCTAATTCTTATCGGTTCAGGTATAGGTATTTTTTATTTTTTTAGAAGGAAATTTGAAGTTTCTTTAGCCCTGTCTTTTTTTCTTTTTCCTTTTTTGATTGTTTCTAATTTATTAACCCCGATTGGAACAATTATGGGAGAACGTTTGTTTTATTTTCCTTCGGTCGGGATAGTAATTCTGTTAGCTAGTTTGATTATTTTTTTAAAAAGTTGGATTAATAGCCAAATTATAAAAAAATGTGGAGTTGTTGTCTTAATTTTAATTTCTCTTTTTTATATAACAAAAAGTTTTGAGAGAAGTTTAGATTGGTTAAACGAAGAGCGACTATTTATTTCTGCGGGGGAATGTGCTTCTCAAAGTGTTTTATCTCTTTCCAATTTAGCGACGGTTTATTATTTCCGTGGGGACTACGAAACAGCGGAAAAAATTATTTTGGATTCTTATAATATTTATGATGGTTATACTAAAGCTAACAATAACTTAGGATTAATTTATTGGAAAAAAGGCGATTGGAAAAAGGCGAAAGAACAATATTTTAAGACTTTTGAACATTATCCCCCTTATGAAGGCGTCTACGAAAATTTGGTTTTGTTTTATTTAAGTCAAGGAGATGAACAGACCGCTGAAAAATGGGCAAAGATAGGTCAGGTTCGATTCAATTTTGAATGATTAAGATTAAATTCTTAATGTTTAAGCATTCATTCATTAGAATTTCAATCAAAATTTTAAATTAGAATTTTCTCTCTAGTGGGCAAAAGTTACACAAAGAATTTTTTTAGGTCGAGCTAATTTAAGAGTGCGAACAACTTCAGTTAAAGTTGCTCCGGTGGTGGTAACATCATCCAGTAAGATGAGATTTCGGTTCTTAATTATTTCTGGAATAATAACCTTAAAACACCCCTTTAAATTTTTAAGGCGCTCGACTTTATTTTTCGTCTGTGATTGAGCTTGGGTATCTCTAACTTTCCTGAGAATATTTTCTCTGTATTCCAAAAAATTATTTTGGTCAATTTGGGCGATAATCTTGGCTATTAAATCTACTTGATTGTAACCTCTTTCTCTTTGTCTTTGGCGAGAAAGCGGAACAGTCACCAAAATTGGTTGGTCAAAATTGACAGTCAATTTCAGGTTAGACAGTTCTTCAACTAAATTGTCGTAGATAATTTCAGCAAAAAGTTTAGCTAAAGCTTGGTTATTTTTGAATTTTAGAGACCAAATTGCTTTTTTTACTAATTTATTTTTGTAGTTAACGATAGATAAAGTATTGGGAGTAAGAGATACTAAAGCCGGAGTAGTTAAAGATAAAAATCTCTCCGAGGTGAGATTATTTAGAAAATCTTGGTCATAATAAAAAGGGAAGAGTAAATCTAAAAAATTTTTCCACATTTTTTGTATATGGTTATTAATTTGCATTGTGTATATGATATAATACTTTGATAATGTTAGAAAATCTTTTAGGCGGAATAGGAGAGAGGTTTCCTCTGAAAAACTTTTTCAAAAAAAAGGAAGAGAGCTTTTTGGGTTTGGATATCGGGGCTTCTGCCATAAAAGTTGTCCAATTAAAAAAAAGCAAAGGGGCCGCTGTCTTAGAAACATATGGAGAACTTTCTTTAGGACCTTATGCTGGGGTGGAAGAAGGAAAGGCGACTAGTTTAGGGAATAAACAAATTAGTGGGGCTATTTTGGATTTGCTAAAAGAATCAACCGTTAATGTAATGACCTGCGGGGTCTCGATTCCACTTAGTTCTAGTTTGATTTTTGAGATGGAAATTCCTAGAGTTTCTCATGAGCAATTGAAAAAGATAGTCCCAATTGAAGCGAGAAGATTTATTCCAGTTCCTATTACGGAAGTAATGCTGGATTGGAGAGTGGTTTTAGACGATGAAGCTGACAAAATTAATAGTGAGGACGATTCTCTGGAAGATACAAGACCAGCTGTAGAGATGGGGCGGGAAAAGACAAGGAAACCAGATAAAATGAAAATTTTTGTGGTGGCTATTCATAAAAACGAGATAGAGAAATATAAGGACATTGTTAGAAATGCAAGGTTAGGACTGGATTTTTTGGAGATAGAAATTTTTAGTACCATCCGATCAGTTTTAGGGCACAACACTGGAACCTCTGCTATTTTAGATATTGGTTCGGGGGTGACAAAATTATATATTGTAGAATATGGCATCGTGAAAAAATCGCATCTTATTAATCGGGGCTCTCAAAATATTAGTTTAGCGATTTCTCGTTCATTAGGAATTGTTATTGAAAATGCTGAAAAGAAAAAAAGAGAAATCGGACTTTTGGGGGAAGGGCAAGATAAGCAAGTTTCGGATATTATCTTAACAAATTTAATTGATATTTTTGATGAAGCCAAAAAGGTTTTAGGCATTTATCAAAATGAACACAACAAAAACATAAGAAAAGTAATCTTTACGGGTGGGGGTTCTGTTATTAAAGGTTTAACTGATTATGCGTCTAAAAATTTAGAAATGGAATCAACGGTGGCTGATCCTTTTGAGACAATCAAAACCCCTGCCTTTTTAGATGATATTTTAAAAGAGATTGGACCAGAGTTTGCGGTAGCAGTTGGTTTGGCTTTAAGAGGTTTAGAAAAATAAAAAAAATAGAATTGAAATTTTTGGTGAAGATAATTAAAAAGTTGTCATTTTTATTTTTCTATCCACAGTTTTATTTGCTTTTCTTGTGTAATCGTTTTGCCTTTAGTGTATAATATTTGCTAATGGAGACATCTTTTATCCCTAAACAACAAACTTATAAGAAACCTAGCACTAAAAAAAGAAACTATGGAGGTTTGCTTATGGGAATTGGAGGATTTATTTTTATTGTAACTGTTTTAGTCGCAGGAACTATTTTTTTATATAATCGGTATCTTGCAAGTGAAATAGACACAATGGCACAAAGTTTGGAAAGAGAAAAAGGCAGTTTAGAAAAAGAGATTATCAAGAAATTAAGTTTGATAGATAAACGAATAGAGGCATCTAAAGAAGTTTTGAACAATCACGTAACCCTAGTGCCTTTGTTTGATTTGTTGGAGCAAAATACTTTACAGAAAGTAATGTTTACAGAACTCTCTTTTTATCCGGGAGATGATGGTTGGTGGAATCTTTCGATGAAAGGAACGACCAATTCTTATGCAACGGTAGCTTTGCAATCTGATGTTTTTGGAAAAAATAAAAATATGAAAGAATTAATTTTTTCTAATTTAGGAATCGGAAACGATGGAGGGGTTATTTTTGATGTTTCGGCCATGATTGATCCTCGGCTTCTTTCTTATAGAAATAGTTTAGAATAAAACAATGTTTAAATTTATCATACCACTTTTTTTAATAGTATTATCGGGGGGATTATTTTTTACGTATATAAATCCGGCCTATACAGAAACCAGTGATTTAAAAGAGGTCCAGCAGGAATACGATAATGCTCTAACGAAATCAAAAGAATTAAGAGAAGTTCGACAAGAATTATTGGCTAAATATAATTCTTTTTCAGAGGAAGATATAAAAAGAATTGGGAAACTTCTACCTGACAATATAGACAATGTTAAATTAATTATGGAAATAAACCAAATAGCGGTTAGAAATGGGGGGATGATTAGAAGTATAGATATTTATTCAGAGACAAATGACAGCAACAAAAAAGGCGATTTAGGTCCAAATTTAAAGGGTTATGATTCTATCGGCCTGCGTTTTGTAGTTGAAGCCAGATATGATGATTTTGTTAACTTTATGCATGATTTAAGCGACAATTTAAGAATTGTAGATATTGTTGATTATACTTTGAAAGCAGGGCAAGGGGAGATTTACAAACACAATGTTAATATTAAGACATACTGGTTAAAATAAATTTATGTTAAAAAGTCTGAAAAATAAAAAAAATATTCTTATTAGTTTGGTCGTAATGTTGGGTTGTTTTTTTGCTTATCAATATTGGGGGGAGGCAGCCACTTCAAGTTCGCAATTAATTTCAACTGGAAATGTAAGCGAAGTCGGAGACGAAACATTACAACTTCTGTCAGAATTAAAAACATTGGTTTTGGATGAAGATATTTTTACAGATAAAGTTTTTCAGAACTTAGAAGATTTTAGTATGGAATTGCAACCCCAACCGGTTGGTCGAAATAATCCTTTTGCTCCTGTTGGAACTGATGGAGAATATATTGCTGTCAATGTGAATATTTCAGAAAATTCTGCATGTGAAGGCGATAGTTGTTCAGCAGAAATACCAGAGAGCCAATAAATCAAGATAACAAATAATAATAAACTTAAGAAAACATCAATTTTCCAAATTGATGCTCAGTTTATTGCTAGAGGTTGAATTGTATGTCATATTTAGATGTTTTAGTTAAAAAAAATATTATAGAAGCTGGCCAAGAAAGAAAGCTGAGGCAAAAAGCTAATTCAAGTAAACAAGAATTAGATAAAATTTTGTTAGAACAAGGTGTTAGCCAAGATGAAATTGATAAAGCGAAAGAAGAATTTTTTAATTTGCCAGTTAAAAAATTGACTAAAGATAATTTTTCTATTAAAGCGTTAAAATACGTTCCAGAAAAGTCAGCTCTACATTATCGTATTATTCCTCTTATGGAAACAGAGGGGTTTTTAGAGGTTGGAATTGTTGACCCTAGCAACATTGAAGCAAGAGACGCTCTACAATTTATTTCGTCTAAGGTTAAATTACCTTATAAACTTTTTATTATTAGTGAAGATGATTTTAAAATAGTTTTGGAAGGTTATAAGGGGTTAGGAGGGGAGGTCTCGCAAGCTCTCACAGAATTAGAATCTGATTTAGATGATGAAGAAGCTAAAATAAGTGAAGCTGTCTCAAGAGTAAAAGAAGAAAATGAAGCCACTATTGTTGAAGATGCCCCTGTCACTAAAATTGTTGCAACTATTTTACGATATGCTACTGAAGATAATGCTTCAGATGTTCATATTGAACACATGGGTGACAAAATTAGAGTGAGATTTAGAGTAGACGGAATTTTAGATGTTCGTTTGGTTTTACCAGTCAAAGTCCACAGTGCTGTTGTGGCTAGAATTAAGATTTTGTCAAAAATGAGATTAGATGAAAAAAGAAAACCACAAGATGGACGGTTTTCAGCTAGGATTGAAGATAGAAGAGTAGATTTTAGAGTATCTACCTTTCCTGCCTATTATGGAGAGAAGGTTGTAATGAGGATTTTGGAGCCAGATAAGGGAATTACGCATTTAGAAGAAACAGGATTGAGTGAGAAAAACCTGAAAATAGTAAGAAGAGCGATTGAACGTCCTCACGGGTTGATTTTAATTTCAGGGCCAACTGGTTCAGGAAAGACAACCACTCTTTATTCTATTCTACACGAAGTTGATAGAGTTAGTAAAAATGTTCTAAGTCTAGAAGACCCAGTAGAATTAAATATTGAAGGGGTAAGCCAGTCGCAGGTAAAACCCGAAATTGGCTATACTTTTGCAAGTGGTTTGAGGACCACTTTGAGGCAAGACCCAGATGTAATCATGGTAGGTGAGATCCGTGATAAGGAAACGGCTGGTTTGGCAATTCAGGCAGCCTTGACTGGACATTTGGTTTTTTCCACTATTCACACCAATGATGCTGCTGGAGTAATTCCTCGTTTAATTGAGATGGAGGTTGACCCATTTTTAGTCGCTCCAACTTTGACGCTTTCTATTGCTCAGCGTTTGGTAAGAAAATTGGCAGTTGGATCGGGAAAGGAAATTCCAATAGAGGGTAGCGTTAAAATGATAATTGAGAAAGAATTTGAAACCTTACCTGAAAAATTTAGACGGGAGATAGTTTTTCCTAAAACTGTTTTAGAAGCTACTCCAGTAGAAAATAATCCCCAAGGATTAAAAGGGAGGACGGGGGTCTTTGAGATGATAGAAATGGACCGTGATATTGAAGAAGTTATTTTAAGAAATCCTTCCAGCACTGAAATCCAAGATTTGGTAAGGTCTAAAGGTATGCTGACAATGAAAGAAGATGGTTTAATCAAAGCTTTCAATCGAATTATTCCTTTTGAAGAGGCCAATAAACTATAGAATAAATTTTCAATTTTCAATTTTCAATCAATGATTTAATTTTCAATTTACAATGTCGGATTTTGGCAAAACCAAAATTCGTATACATTGTGAATTAAACTATAAATATATTATACACAAACTTATGTGGTGAATTTAAAGAAATATAATATAATTAATTAAAGACCTAAATTATGAATTCTAAAGAATTACTAAATAGTTTGATAAAAATTATAGTTGAAGAGGATGGCTCGGATTTACATCTTTCGGTTGGATACAACCCAGCTGTGAGAGTTCATGGGGAGCTGTTTTTTTTACAGAAGCTAAATGTTTTATCCAATGATGATATTTTGGGGGTGATTGCTGAATTACTCAGTTCAGAACACAAGGAAAAATTTTTGAAAGAGAAAGAAATTGATTTTTCTTTTGATGCAGAGGGAGCACGTTTTAGAGGAAATTGTTTTTTTAGTCAAGGGACAGTTGGAGTAAGTTTGCGGTTGATTACTAAAAAGATAAAAACATTAGCAGAATTGAATTTACCGCCTATTTTGGAATCTTTTACCAAAAAAGAACAAGGTTTTTTCTTGGTAGTAGGTCCAGTTGGAAATGGGAAAACAACTACTTTAGCCACAATGTTAGAAATCATAAATCAAAACAAAGCTGGACATATTGTAACAGTTGAAGACCCTATTGAATATGTTTTTGAAAAAGGAAAATCTATTGTTGACCAAAGAGAAGTAGAGATTGATACCAAAGATTTTACTACTGCTTTAAGGTCTGTTTTTAGACAAGATGCCGATGTTTTGATGATTGGTGAGATGAGAGGCTTAGAAACAATTTCTATTTCTGTTACAGCGGCGGAAACAGGCCATTTAGTTTTCTCCACTTTGCACACTAACGATGCGGCGCAAACGATTGATAGAATTATTGATGTCTTTCCTTCCGAACAACAAGCTCAGATTAGAACACAATTAGCCGGAAGTTTATTAGGGGTTTTTTCGCAGAGATTAGTCCCAAGAATTTCTGGGGGGGTAATTCCTGCTTATGAATTATTAATAAAAAATACAGCTGTTTCTAATTTAATCCGTGAGGGCAGAACTTATGAGATTCCTAATGTGATAGAGACAAGCACAAGAGAGGGCATGATAAGTTTAGATCGGTCGTTGTCAGATTTAGTTAGAGCGGGGGAAGTAACCATTGAAAATGCTAAAAGATATTCTGTTCAAACTAACAGTATAGAGAGACTTCTTGGTCAATAATAAAAAATATGTTATTTAAATATAAAATCATTAACCAAGACGGTGAAGAAATAGAAGGGAAAATTGATGCCATCAGTGAAGATGTTGCTATTAGCTCCCTGCAAGGAAGAGGGCTGGTTATTTCTTCTATTCAAGAAGTTGGTAAACGACGATTGTTTGGTTTGGATTTAAATTTTTCCATTTTTGAGAGAGTTTCTAATAAAGATATTGTTATTTTATCTAAACAGATTTCTGCTTTATTCGGGGCTCAGGTTTCTGCCTTAAGAGTGTTTCGTCTCTTGTCTGACGAAGCAGAAAATGCTGTTTTAGGAAGAGTTTTAAAACAAGTCGCTGATGATATTCAGGGAGGAAATTCAATTTCAGTTGCTTTATCTAAACACCCTAAAATTTTTACAGAATTTTATGTCAATATGGTGAAGTCAGGTGAAGAGTCAGGTAATTTGAATGAAACTTTTTTATATTTGGCTGAACATTTAGATAGGGGTTATGAATTAATGTCTAAGGCTAAAAATGCCTTAATTTATCCAATTTTTGTAGTGATTGTGTTTATTGTGGTGATTATTTTGATGTTGACTATGGTTATTCCTAAAATCAGTTTGATTCTAACAGATGCGGGTCAAGAATTGCCGTTTTTAACAAGAGTTGTTATCAATATTAGTGATTTTTTTGTAACTTATGGAATATTTTTGCTAATTATCGTGGTGGTGGGGGGTTTTTTCCTTCTCAGATTTAGCTTAACAAAATCAGGGAAAATATCTATAGATAGATTCAAATTGTCTATTCCTTATATAGGGGGGTTATATAAAAAAATGTATCTTTCTCGAATTTGTGGAAATATGAATACTATGTTAGCTAGTGGTATTTCTGTTGTTAAAGCTGTAGAAACAGCCTCAACGGTGGTAGATAGCGCTGTTTATGAAGAATTGTTAAGAAATGCAGCTCAATCAATAAAAACTGGAAGTTCTGTTTCTAATGCGATGGTAAATGAAGGTGAAATTCCTAATATTATGATTCAAATGATTAAAATAGGGGAAGAAACAGGTGGTCTAAATGATATTTTGGCTACATTATCTAAATTTTATGAAAGAGAAGTTACTAGTGCTGTGGATACATTGGTTGGAATGATTGAACCAGCGATGATTGTCTTCTTGGGAATAGGGGTGGGGGGTCTTTTAGCTGCTATTTTAATGCCTATTTACAATATTTCTTCTGCCATCTAATCTTGTATTTATCCACATATAGTTTTAAGAAGTTTTGCTTTAATCTAATTAAGATTTATAATACACAGTATAAATTGTCGATATTTATTAGCGACGTAAAGCGAGAGTAATTTAAAAGCAAATAAAAGTTTTTTAAATTGCCGAGCTGAGGAGCTAATATCAGGCTAACGCCTGTTATTATTAATTTTTGTTATTAATTTATTATTAAGTTTTATGTTTAAAAATACAAAAAAAGGTTTTTCCCTTATTGAGTTGCTTATTGTAGTAGCTATTATGGGAATTTTATCAGCGGTGGTCTTGAGTTCCTTGGGAACAGCTCGAGAAAAAGCAAGGGATGCTAGTCGAATCTTGGATGTGAAAGATATGGCAAAATTATTGGTGCTTGAATCAGATTCTGGCGATGTTGATTTAGAAACTTGTATAACAGCTGACGCCTCTACTTTGACTTGTACAGGCCCAGGAGATGTTTCTTATTTTTCTGGATACAGTGACCCTTCAGGAAGCACAACAATTTGTGATAGTACCTCTGACACTGATTGTCAATATTCTATAAGTCAGGCTGATGGAGATGCTGCTGCTACCACAGAAGATTTTGAAATTTGTTTTTATCTTGAATACGGTTCGGCTGGCTTGAGTGCAGGGGTTCACTCAATTATTGGACCTATTGGTAATTTAAGAGACACTTGTGAGTAAAATTACTAGTTGTAAAAATGTTTAAATCCGTAGAAAGAAAAACTGGTTTTACTTTGATTGAAGTTATGATAACGGTGGCGATTATTGGTATGTTGTCAGCGTTTACTGCTTATTCTTTTGCTACTTCTAGACCAAAAGCAAGATTGGCAAGTGCGCAAGCTCAATTAAGTGCTCTCCAGAATTATTTAGTGATTTGTGGAAATGATGGCGACCTTGTTGATTGGCAAACCAAGCTTCCTGTTGTTGATGGTGTAACTAAAATTTGTGAGCATGCTAATGTTGTGGCTGTTTTCCCAGAATTACCAGATCACTGGAGTTATGTTTTAGCGACCGATTTAGGAAGATTTAAAGCTATTTCAGATGAAGGTTATCTTTGGGAAATCGAGTGTAGTGAAACGGGTTGTGTCACTACTGTTCCGGACCCTGAATAGAAATAAAATTAAGATGGAGAATACCAACAAAAAAGAAAAAAAAAGAAATATACGTAGGGCGGGTTTTACGTTAGTTGAACTACTGATTACAATTGCTATTATTGGGATTTTATCGGCGATTGTGTTGACTTCAATGAGTGGGACGAGAGACCGAGCAAAAGATGGGAGAAGAATATCTGACCTCAAACAAATTCAATTGGCTTTAGAATTATATTATGATGTTAATTCAACTTATCCGTTAGACAATGGGGCGGAAAATACCCTTTACACTCCTGTTGAAGGTAAAAAGCCCTTAGATGACTATCTTAAAATTTCTTATGATCCAGATGGAGCCCCTTATTCCTATTGGAGCACAGGTCAAAATTATCAATTAGGAGCTGTTTTACAAGAATATAATACTTTATTAGATGAAGACGATGACAGTTCTATTGGTTTTGCTGGAGATAGTAGTGATTGTGCTGGTGGAGAAGGAGATGAAAGATGTTATGATGTCACTCCTTAAATAAATCTAAAGTTTATGAAAGTAAAAAGAAGAAAACTGTTTTGCAGTTTTCTTTTTTTTAGTATGTTATAATTTTAATAATGGACTTGTTATTACAAATATTAATTTTTATTTTCGGGACAATTATTGGGAGTTTTTTAAATGTAGTTATTCTAAGATATGGCAGGAAAACTCTTAATGGTCGTTCAGTTTGCCCCATCTGTGGCAAAAAATTGAGATGGTTTGATTTAATCCCCCTTTTAAGTTTTCTCTTTTTAAGAGGAAAATGTAGAGATTGCCACAAAAAAATTTCTTGGCGATATCCTGTGGTTGAAATAGTAACAGGGGCACTGTTTCTCTTAATTTTCAATTTTTCCGCTCAGAGCAGACAATTTTTTTACTTGATTTACTTAGGGTCTATTTTTTCTCTTTTAATTGTGATTTTTGTTTATGATCTTTATCACAAAATCATCCCAGATTTATGGGTGTTTCTTTTTGTTGGTCTTTCAATAATTTCTGTTCTGGGGAGTTTTGATACTTTAACAACTAAATGGTGGCAGTTTTCGTTAGCCAACAACTTGTGGGCTGGCCCTATTTTAGCTTTGCCTTTTGCCCTCTTGTGGTTTATTTCTAAAGGGCGATGGATGGGTTTGGGAGATGCTAAATTGGCCTTAGGCATTGGCTGGTTTCTGGGTTTGGCAAAAGGTTCCTCGGCTCTCATTTTAGGAATTTGGTTGGGGGCGATTATTGGCTTAATTTTGGTAGCTTTGTCAAAAGTTATAAAGAAGAAGCAATTGTCTTTTCGAGGTATTAATTTTACAATTAAGAGTGAGTTACCCCTTGCTCCCTTTTTAATTGTTGGCATTGGGTTAGTTTTTTTTCTTGGGTGGGATGTTTGGGGGTTAGGTTCATTTTTTTAATGAAAAAATTGATTTTTAAAAAAAATAAAGATTTTACCTTGTTAAAAACTAACACTAATAAATTTTATGGGGGTAAAGATAAGTTTCTGTTGGGGTTTTCTTTAATTGAATTGTTGGTCTCAATTGCTATTTTGGTGGTTGTGTCTGGTTTAGTTTTTTTTAATCAAGCAGGTTTTAACAATAGTATCTTGATTGAGAACTTAGCGTATGAGATTTCTTTAACTATCCGACAGGCACAATCTTATGGTCTACAATCTAAAGAGTTTGAGGTGGGAAGTGATATTTTTATGATTGGCTATGGAGTTTATTTTGATATGGATAATAATAATGAATTGATTCTTTATGCTGATGGAAACAGCAATCACCTATATGATGGGGAAGGGGGAAATGACAGAATTATTGATACTTTGAAGATGACAAATAATAGTATAATTGAAGGATTGTGTATAGGAGATCCTTGTTCCTCAGTGGAAGAGCTAAATATTGCTTTTATTCGTCCTAATCCGACTGCTTTTATCAATTATGTCGCGGAAGCCGATGAAATTGAAATTTGTGAAATACAAATTAAATCAGTTCGAGATGAAAGAAAAAAGATTGTGGTTAATAAAATTGGTCAAATTTCAATAGAAGAAGTTGAGTGATGTTTAATTTAAAAAACAAAAAAGAAATAAATTTGGAAAAAGGATTTATCCCGTTAGAAACCATTGCTGACAAATTTTACAGATTTAAAAATAAGTTTTGCAAGAATGAAAACAGGTTTTTAGCGGGGTTTACTCTTGTAGAAATGATTACTGCGGTAGCTATTTTTAGCATGGTTATGATTATTGCTATGGGGGCTTTATTGGCGGTTATCAATGCTAATAAACAAAATCAAGCCATTCAAACGGCTATCAATAACTTGAGTTTAGCTATGGAAATGATGTCTCGGGAAATAAGAGTTGGTTATTCTTATCATTGTGGAGAAGAGGGGACAATAACAGAGCCATTGGATTGTGAAGAGGGAGATGATTATATTGCTTTTGAAGCTTTTGATGGTGACCCTGTTAATCCTGATGATCAAATTGTTTTTAAATTAGAGGGAACCCGAATAAAAAGGTCTGATGATGGGAGTGGTACCTTTTTATTTCTGACAGCTCCTGTGGTTGTCTTAGAAGAACTAAAATTTTATGTAGCTGGGTCTAGTTCCAGTGACGATATTCAACCAAGAGTTCTGATTAGTGCCAGTGGTTATGTTGATTTAGGTTCAATTGGAGAAAGGGGAAAATCGTATTTTAATTTACAAACGACAGCTTCACAGAGAATAATTGATTTTTAGTAATAAAATATATGTGGTTTAAAAAACAAAAAATTAGTAATAAGAAAAAATTAGAAAAGGGATTTACTTTAATTGAAACATTTATCGCAATTACTGTTTTATTGATAGCTATTGCAGGTCCTTTTACTTTAGTCATGAAAGCCTTGTCTGCCGCCAAAGCCACCAAAGGGCAAATTATTTCTACATATTTAGCTCAAGAAGCCATTGAATATGTCAGAAATATTCGGGATGAAAATATTTTAACAGGAAATAATTGGCTAACTGATTTAAATGGGAGAAGAGTAAAAGCCGATGGAACAACTGAAATTTGCTTGGATTGTAATTGTGTGGCAGAAAAATGTATTTTAAATGCTCCCATTCGGAGAGATGTTACTACTTGTGAGGGTGATTGTCCGCCAATCAGGTTTAATGCAGAAACAAAACTTTACGGATACAGTAATGAATCTGGTTGGGCCGATTCTGTTTTTACCAGAACTGTAGAAATTGAAGAAATTGAGGATAATGTAGAGGTAATTGTTACCGTTACTATGGAATGGCAAGATGGGTCTAATAACAGAGAATTTGTGGTAAAAGAACACTTATTAAATTGGCAATAAATTAGAGGTTAGGTATTTAGGTATTTAGGATATTAGGAAAGAAAAAATTGCGAAGCAATTTTTCCTAAAAACCTAAAAACCTAATTCCTAAAAACCTAATAAATCAATGACTTAAAAAATGAATTTTAAAATAAACAAAAAAATAAAATCAGAAACAATTAAAGATAAAAAGGCTGGGTTTGTTTCTCTGTTGGCTTTGTTGTTAGCCAATGTTTTTTTGTTAATTGGTTTGTCTGTCTATGCCATTTCTATCAAGGAATTGAATTTGTCTTTTGGAGGAAGAGAGTCAACCTTTGCTTTTTATGCAGCTGATGGAGGAATGGAATGCGCTTTATATTGGGACATTCAACATGAGGCCTTTGCAACAACTTCTCCTCCTCGTTTAGATGAAATTAGATGCAACGAAAGAGATATTGAGATAATTTATAGTGGAGCAGAAAGGATGAGTTCGTTTGAATTTTCTTTTGGTGATGATAATACCTTCCCCTGTGTGGAAGTAACAGTTACAAAAAGAGAGGATATGAAAACGGAGATTATTTCTAAAGGAAGAAATAATTGTGACATCTCTGATCCTCGTAGAGTGGAAAGAGCTTGGAGGGTTATCTATTAATAAATCTAAAGTTTATGTAAAAGATAAATTGAGTAATCAAGTTATTCAAAATAAAAATTATCATATTTTATGATATAATTTTGTCTATGAGTGATGAAAAAATACCAAAATCTGTCGTGGAGCATTTGGAAAAATTAAAGAAAGTTATTGAAAAACAACGCTATCTTTATCATGTTTTAAATAAACAAGAATTTTCGGAGAGTGTTCGTGATTCTCTAAAAAACGAATTAGTAAAAATTGAGGAAAAATATCCCCAATTGGTAACAGTGAACTCTCCCAGTCAACGAGTGGCTGGTCAGCCCTTAGAGAAATTTGAAAAAGTTCAACACAAGATTCCACAATGGTCTTTTAATGATGCCTTTACGGAACAAGATATCAGAGATTTTGATGAAAGAGTAAAACGAATTGTTAAGGCGGGCAAATTAGAAAAACTAGATTATGTCTGTGAGTTAAAAATTGATGGGATGCACATTGTTTTAGAATATGTCAAAGGGAAATTAATTATGGCTACTACTAGAGGAGATGGAAAAGTTGGTGAAAATGTTTTGGCGAATGCTAAAACAATTGAATCAATTCCTCTAAAATTAAAAGAAAAAGTGGATTGTTTGGTCGAAGGTGAAATTTGGATGGCGAAGGATATTTTTGAACAGATAAATAAAGAAAGGAGAATAAAAGATGAAGAATCATATGCTAATCCCCGTAATTTAACGGCTGGGACTATGCGACAATTAAATCCACAAATTGTGGCAAAACGAAAATTGGATTCCTTTATCTATGATATTTCTTATCCTGAAAAAATTGTTCCATCAACACAACTTGAAGAATTAAAACAATTAGAGAAATGGGGTTTAAAGGTTTGTCGTCATTATGAGAGGTGCCAAGGGATTGAAGAAGCGATTTCTTTCTGGAAAAAATGGCAGAAAAAATCAGATAAAGAAAACTATTGGATTGATGGAGTAGTTATTAAAGCAAATGAACGTCAACTACAAAAAAGGCTGGGCTATACAGGAAAAGCTCCTCGTTTTGCCATTGCTTTTAAGTTTCCCGCTGAACAAGTTACTACCATTGTAGAAAATATTGTTTTGCAAGTAGGGCGAACGGGGGTTCTGACTCCTGTGGCTCATCTGAAACCAGTTTCAGTTTTGGGTTCAATAGTTTCTCGAGCCACGTTACATAATGAGGATGAAATTAAAAGATTAGATGTGCGAATTGGAGACACTGTTATTTTAGAAAAAGCTGGAGATGTCATTCCTAAAGTGATTTCTGTAATTAAAGAGTTGAGAATTGGAAAGGAAAAAAAATATAGTTTCCCCAAAAAAGTTCAGGCTTGTGGGGGAGACGGTCGGATAGAAAAAATTCCGGGTCAAGTGGCTTGGCGTTGTGCTAATAAAAATTCTTTTGCTCAACAAAAGAGAAAATTTCATCATTTTGTTTCTAAAAAAGTTTTTGATATTGATGGGTTAGGACCCAAAGTTATTGATGTTTTGTTGGAAGAAAACCTAATTAATACTTTTGATGATATTTTTTCTTTGGAAAAAGGTGACTTATTGGCTCTGCCAAGATTTGCTGAAAAATCAGTCAATAATTTACTAAAAGCGATTGAAAATACCAGAAAAATTGAGTTAGCAAGGTTTATAATGTCTTTATCTATTGATCAAGTTGGGGAAGAAACGGCAATTGATTTGGCTGGTGTTTTTGGTTCTTTTGAAAAATTTAAACGAGCTAAGTTTGAAGATTTAAAAGCTATTGAAGGGGTGGGTCCCGTGATTGCCCAAGCTATTATTACTTGGTTTCAAAGTAAAGAAAATCAACAGATGTTAGATCGGTTGTTAAAAGAAGTAAAGATTATAAATCCTCAACCAACTTTGAAAAAGTTGAAGGGGCAAATTTTTGTTTTGACGGGTAGTTTAAATAAATTGAGTCGAGAGGAGGCCAAAGAAAAGATAAGACAATTGGGGGGTTCAAATTCTAGTTCAGTTTCCCCCAGGGCTGATTTCGTGGTAGCGGGAGAAAAAAGTGGGACAAAATTAAAAAAAGCCAAAGAATTAAGAATTAAAATCTTGACAGAAACTGAATTTTTAAAAATGTTGGATTAATGATAAGATAAAAATGTATGGAAATAAAAGAAATAGAAAATTTAGCCAAATTATGTCGGATTGAACTATCAGATAAGGAAAAAAAAGAGTTATTAAACGAAATGGATTCGATTTTAAGTTTTGTGGCTCAAATCCAGAAAGTTAAAACAGAAGATTTAAAACCCACCGTAGGAGATTTACGAAATGTGATGAGAGAAGATGATGATTCCCATAAAAGTGGGGAATACACGGATATTATTTTAGCAGAGGCACCTAAAACTGAGAGGGGTTATTTTAAGGTTAAGAAAATTTTATGAAGATAACCCCTCAAACATTAACAATCAGAAAAGCCCATCAGCATTTATTGGCGGGTGATTTTACTGCTTGTGATTTAGCTCAGGCTTGTCTGGATAATATTGATGATAATCTAAATGTCTTTATTGAAATTTTTGATGATGTTTTGGAACAAGCTAAAAAAGCCGATGAAAGAATTAAAAATAAGCAGACGACTCTTTTAACTGGAATACCAATTGCAATTAAAAATAATATTTTAATCAAAGGAAAGAGAACAACAGCTGGCTCTAAAATTTTAGAAAATTATTATGCGACTTATGATGCCACTGTTATTAAAAAACTAAAAGAAGCAGGAGCTGTATTTATTGGAGGAACAAACTTGGATGAATTTGCAATGGGAAGTTCTACGGAAAATTCTGCTTATGGAGTTACCAAAAATCCTTATGATGGGACAAGAGTTGCGGGCGGATCCTCAGGGGGTTCAGCGGTAGCAGTTGCCATAGGGGCTTGTTTAGTGGCTTTGGGGACAGATACTGGCGGTTCTACTCGCCAGCCAGCTAGTTTTTGCAGTATAGTAGGAGTAAAACCAACCTATGGAACTGTTTCTCGTTATGGTGCTGTTGCGATGGGTTCATCTCTGGACCAAATTAGTCCACTTGGTAAAACAGTAGATGATAGCCAAATTGTTTTTGATTGTATTCATGGTGAAGATAAAATGGATAGTACCACCCTTCCAGATAAAATGTATGAAGAAAACCAAAAGAAAATAAATTTAAATAGAAAAAAAATTATTGGAGTTCCCAGACATTTTTTGGAGAGAGGAATTGATGACGATGTTTTAAAGAATTTTGAAGAATCTTTGAAAAAATTTGGAAAAGAGGGGTATCAAGTAAAAGAAATTGAACTGCCTAATTTGGATTATGTCTTAGCAGTTTATTATATTCTGATGCCAGCAGAAGTTTCTACCAATTTGGCTCGTTTTGATGGTATGAGATTTGGTTCACTGAAAGAAGGCAAAAATCTTTTAGAAGATTATATAAAAACTCGAGGGCAAGATTTTGGAAAGGAAGTCCGTCGTAGAATTATGTTGGGCACTTATGTTTTATCAGCGGGTTATCATGATGCTTATTATAATAAAGCGGTGGCTTTGAGAAAGATTATAAAAAAAGATTTTAAAGAAGCTTTTCAAACAGTAGATGCGATTATAACCCCGACTTCTCCTATTCCAGCTTTTAAAATTGGCGAAAAATCAAATGACCCTTTACAAATGTATCTAGCAGATATCTTTACTGTTTCGGCTAATGTTGTGGGGATTCCAGCTATTTCAATTCCGTCTGGTTTTACAGATAGGGAAGGAAAAAAATTACCTTTGGGGTTACAAATTATGGCTTCAGAAATGCAAGAGAATTTATTATTTCAGATTAGTCGGGAATTTTTAGGAGAAAATAATTACTAAATTATTTAAATAGGTTTTTATTCTATGTGGGCGAGTGCATTTTTTTTATATTATTTTATAATATAAGAGATGGAAAATATTGATTTTTTGAATATTCAACAAATTTATTATTGGATTTATCGTTTATTCAAGAATTTATTTTATTATTATCCGACTAAAATTCTTGCTATTTATTACCAGTATTGGCCTGAGTTGATGTTTCTTGCTACGATAATTTCTCTCCTATGTCTGGTTGGTTTATGGTATCTTTACCAAAAACTTAAAGAAGTTAATGAAAAAGATGAAGCAGTGTTTGGCACAGTCATTACACCTTTTACTGATATGGAGGACCAACCTTACAAAAATGAACGTTGGGAGAGGATTTTGAATTATATGGATTCTGATTCCCCCACAGAGTGGCGCTTAGCTATTTTAGATGCAGATATAATTTTAGAAAAAATGCTAATAAAATCTGGCTATCATGGTGACGGTGTTGGTGAGAAATTAAAACAAGTTGAAAGAAGTGACTTTAACACTATTGATAGTGCTTGGGAAGCTCACAAAATAAGGAACACTATTGCTCACAGTGGTTCGGATGTTATTTTGACAAGAAGAACAGCCAAAAAGGCCATTGATTTATATCGACAGGTTTTTGAAGAGTTTAAATATATATAAAAAAACCAACCCAGTTAAATAATAAGTTTAACGGGTTAAAAAAGTCTATAAAGTCGAAAGTCTGTAAAGTCAGACGAACGATGGCTTCGCTATCGCTCGTCATAACAATATGTCTATATATATTATCTTGTTTTTTGGCTGTTTTTACTGTATATTCAAGATAAGCAAAAGTTTACAAAGTTGAAAGTCTATAAAGCAAATTTCATAACTTTTGACTTTATGAACTTTACAGACTTTCGATTTATTTTATATATCGCGGGATGGAGTAAGGGTAACTCGCGGAAGAGGATGATTGACTTATA
>CAYWKC010000010.1:0-20438 GCA_964459145.1 uncultured Candidatus Saccharibacteria bacterium | reverse complement strand
TATATATCGCGGGATGGAGTAAGGGTAACTCGCGGAAGAGGATGATTGACTTATAACCTCGGAGGTTATAAACCAAGTTAAAGTTTTTATAAAATTTAATATATATCGCGGGATGGAGTAAGGGTAACTCGGGAGGCTCATAACCTCCAGTTGTCTGTTCGAATCAGGCTCCCGCAACAAGTAAAAACACCGCCAGCTAAACCGCTGGCGGTGTTTGGTAACAACAGATAAGGACAATTTAACTATTTAAGATATTAACAGATGAATTAGAAAAGACAAGTTTTTATCCTTGTAATAAGACTTACCATATATTATAATATATAGTGAAATGGCTAAGTTTCAAGAAAAAATAAAAGCGCAACAATTAAGAAGGGAAGGTTGGAGTATTAATACAATTGTTAAAAAATTGAATGTCTCAAAAGGGTCTGTTAGTTCATGGTGCCAGGAGATTACTTTAACAAAAAAACAAAAAGAGATTTTGAAGAGAAACGCTATTGAAGCTGGTCATAACGGAAGAATGATCGGGGCAAATATGAATCGCAAAAAAAAGTTAGAAAAGATTAAATTTTATGAAAAATCAGGGGTTGAAGTTATTAAAAAAATGTCAAAAAGAGATTTGTTTATGACGGGTCTCGGTTTATATTGGGGTGAGGGAGTAAAATCAGATAAAAGTTCCTTAGCTTTTGTTAATTCGGATCAAGAAGCAATTTTGTTTATGTATAAGTGGTTTAATGTTGTCTTCGGTATAAAAAAAGAAGAATTTATGCCTAGGATCTTTATAAATGAGATGCATAAGCCTCGCATTAATAAAGTTTTGAAATTTTGGTCTAATTTGTTAGAATTACCTATTGAACAGTTTGGGAATCCTGTATTGTTAAAAATGAAGCAAAAAAAAGTGTACGAGAATTATGAAAATTATTACGGAGTTTTATCTTTAAAAGTAAGAAAAAGTTCAGAGCTAAAGTATAAAATATTAGGTCTTTTAAAAGCAACAAAAGAATTAAATAACGTCGATGTAGCTTAGTTGGTTAAAGCGGGCGTCTCATACGCGCCAGATCGTTGGTTCAACTCCAACCATCGACACAAAATTTGTATCAACAATATTAGTTGGTGTCATGTCCTGTCATGAAGTATAATGATAGGATGCCAATCTTTAAACAAGTTAATAAAAAATTTTTTAAGAAATGGTCAAGTGAAATGGCCTATGTTTTAGGTTTTTTATGGCGGATGGATATGTATTCACTGGGAAAAGAGGGGCTAGTTATTTTGCCATTCAAATAAAAGATAAAGATCTGTTATATAGTATTCGTCTTGTGCTTGACTCTGAACATAAAATAAGCAAAAGAATTCACAAGAAAGATAAAAGTACATTTTATCGATTACAGATAGGGAGCAATGAAATTTGTGAGGATTTGGCGAAATTAGGCGTTAAAGAAAGAAAAACTTATCGACTAAAACTTCCTAATATTCCTAAAAAGTATTTCGGAAAGTTTATCCGAGGTTATTTTGATGGAGACGGGAATGTGTGGACTGGGTTTATCCAGAGGAAACGATTTAAAAATACCTATACTATACAAACAGCTTTTACCTCTGCATCAAATGAATTTCTTAAAGATTTATGTAAAAGTTTGCAGAAAAGAGGAATAAAGGGGGGTGGAATTTACAAAAGGAAAAATAGCAATGCATATTGTTTGAAGTTTAGCATTAACGACTCATTATTGTTATATCATTTAATGTATGATAATCTTAAAACGAATTTGCTTTTATTAAGAAAGAAAAAACGATTTGAAGAATTTTTTAAAAATAAGAAATCAAAAAATGGACCCGTGGTGTAGGGGTTAACACAATCGCCTGTCACGCGATAGATCGCCGGTTCAAATCCGGTCGGGTCCGCTTTTTTAGAAAAACATAAACCCGAGAGGGTTTTTTGTTTTGCAAAAAACTCTAAAATCTAATAAGATATAATTTATTAGGCCCGAGTAACTCAGTTGGTAGAGTAACGCCATGGTAAGGCGTAAGTCGGCGGTTCAAACCCGCCCTCGGGCTCAGGTAGGCCGGGGTAGCTCAGTGGTAGAGCAACGCACTCGTAACGCGTAGGTCGTGAGTTCAATTCTCACCTTCGGCTCTAACAGTGTGAACCAAAGATTGTTGTGAAGTAATTTAATATTATGTCTAATTTATATATAGTCGCCACTCCGATAGGTAATTTGGAGGATGTCACACTCAGGGCTTTAAGAATTCTTAAAGAAGTAGATTTTGTATTGTGTGAGGATACTAGGGTTACTAGAAAACTTTTAGATAAGCATAAGATTGAAACTCCCACAATTTCTTATCATTCTTTTAGTGGAAAATATAAAGTGGATAAAGTTTTAGATTTATTAGGGCAAGACAAAGATTTAGCTTTAGTTTCAGATGCAGGCACTCCAACTATTTCCGATCCAGGTTTTCAATTGGTAGCAGAGGTAAGAAAAAAATTTGATAAATCTGTCAAAATTATTTCTATCCCAGGGGCAAGTGCTCTTGTTACGGCTTTATCAATTAGTGGTTTCTCAGCTGATCAGTTTTTGTTTCTAGGTTTTCTCCCACACAAAAAGGGAAAGCAAACTTTGTTGAAAGAAATTGTTAATTCTGAGAGAACGGTAGTTTTTTATGAATCACCTCACCGAGTTTTAAAAACGTTAGAAGCACTAAAAAACCAATTAGAAGAAAATAGTCAAGAGAAAAGAAAAATAACCATTGCTAGAGAGCTAACTAAAATTTATGAAGAAATTATTTCAGGAACTATTTCAGAAATTTTATATTTTTTTGATAAAAATCCTGAAAAAATAAAAGGAGAATTTGTTTTTGTTATTCAGAAAAAATAAAGTATAATATCTCTAATGAAAAAAATAGCATTTCTCGGTTTTTTATTAATAATAATGCCTTTTTTGGGGTTTCCTAGTTCTTGGGAAAATTTGATTTATAGTTTATTGGGTTTAATAATCCTTATCCAGTCGCTTTATTTTTCTCGAAAAATGAGTTTATTGACAAGCAAGCAAGACAAAGATTTAAAAGATAATATCTATATAGAAAATGGCGATTGTTCAATTAAAGGAGAATAATAAATTAAAAATTTTGAAAAAAATAGTCGGGGGGTGCTTCCTCTGTTTTTTTGGTTTTTCCTTTTTGTCTGTTTACCATTCAGTTTCAACAATTAGTTTCTTGAATGAGGCATTGGTAATGAAAGTCACTGCTATGGAGGAGGAAGTTGAAGTAGCTACTCATGTATCATTACCCCCACAAGTCAAAGCTATTTATATGACTAGCTGGGTAGCGGGAACAAAAAATATTAGAAATAATTTAGTAAATCTTATTGACAACACAGAACTCAACTCGGTTGTGATAGACATCAAAGATTACACAGGGAAAATTGCCTTTGAGGTTCAAGATGAAAATTTGTCAAAATATGGGGCTTCAGAAAATAGAATCCCCGATGCGAGAGAGTTTTTGGAATACTTACATAGTAAAAATATTTATGTGATTGGTAGAATTTCTGTTTTTCAAGACCCCCATTTTGTTCAACAGCGTCCAGATTTGGCGGTTAAGAAAAAGGAAGGAGGAGATATTTGGAAAGATCGCAAAGGGATTAGCTGGTTGGATGCTGGTTCAATTGAGGTTTGGAATTATGTTATTGATTTAGCTAGATATTCATACAATCTTGGTTTTGATGAAATTAATTTTGATTATATTCGTTTTCCTTCAGATGGAGATATGTTTCAAATTTATTATCCTTTTAGTGAAGAAAGGGTTTTTGCCGATGTAGACACAGGGAAAGCGAAGATATTAAGAGAATTTTTTATCTATGTAGATGCAGAATTAGGCGATACGGGGGTAGTTTTATCAGCTGATTTATTTGGAATGGTAACAACAAACAATGACGATTTAAACATTGGTCAAATTTTGGAATATACTCTGCCATATTTTGATTTTGTGGCCCCGATGGTTTATCCCTCACATTATCCAACTAGTTTTATTGGTTATGCCAATCCTGCTTCTCATCCTTACGAAGTAGTTAAATATTCAATGGATAAAGCTGTGGCTAAAGCTAAAAATGCAGGTCTTGACCCTAATAAATTAAGGCCGTGGCTTCAGGATTTTGATTTAGGGGCTGATTATAATGCAAAAGAAGTTCGTGCCCAGATTCAGGCCGTGTATGATGCGGGATTAGATAGTTGGATGTTATGGTCTGCCAGCAATAGATATACAACGGGGGCTCTTCTAACAGATTAAAAAATAAACTATAATAAAGATGATGGAAGAAAAAAATCCAATTACATACTTTGCTGAAACTGATCGAAGGAATAAGCGAGTGCGTTTTGGTATTAAGGCCTCAGATCGGACGAGGCATGTTTATACCATTGGGAAAACTGGTATGGGGAAGTCAACTATGCTTGAAAATATGGCGGTGCAAGATATCAAAAACGGAAATGGAATAGCTTTTATGGATCCTCATGGCAAAACAGCTGACTTGTTATTAGATTATGTTCCAGAACATAGAATTGATGATGTTATCTATTTTGCGCCCTTTGATTTAAATAATCCTATCTCATTTAATGTAATGGAAGATGTGGGGGAAGATAAAAGACATTTAGTGGCTAGTGGTTTGATGAGTGCTTTTAAGAAAATCTGGGTGGATGCTTGGTCGGCTCGAATGGAATACATCTTGAATAATATTTTATTAGCTTTATTGGAGTTTCCAGGAGCAACTTTGTTGGGGGTTAATAGAATGCTCTCTGATAAAAATTATCGTAAGAAAGTAGTAGATAATGTTAGTGATGCCTCAGTTAAATCTTTTTGGATGGATGAATTTGCAAAATATGGTGAAAGATATATGCAGGAAGCTGGAGCAGCTATTCAAAATAAGGTCGGGCAATTCGTTTCCAATCCTATTGTGAGAAATATTATTGGACAAGAAAAATCTTCTTTTGATGTTAGGGAAATAATGGACAAGAAAAAAATTCTGATAATTAATTTATCTAAAGGTCAGATTGGGGAGGATGCTGCTAATCTTTTAGGAAGTATGCTAATTACCAAAATATATTTGGGAGCAATGTCTCGAGCGGATGTCTCTCAAGACGAACTAAATAAATTGCCTAATTTTTATTTCTTCGTGGATGAGTTTCAGTCCTTCGCTAATGAATCCTTTACGAATATTTTATCGGAAGCGAGGAAATATAAACTAAATCTTACTATTGCTCATCAATATATAGAACAAATGGAGGACGAAGTGAGAGCCGCTGTATTTGGTAACGTTGGGACGATGATTATTTTTCGTTTAGGTTCTTATGATGCGGAGATTTTTGAAAAAGAATTTTCGCCGGACTTTACAGCCGATGATATTGTTAATTTAGATTTTGCTCAGGTTTATTTAAAATTAATGATAGATGGTATTGGGTCGACCCCTTTTTCTGCGAGAACTTTACCTCCTATTGCTAAACCAACAATGTCTTTTAAGCAAGAAATAATAGAATCTTCACAAAAACAATTTGCTCAATTAAGAGACGAGGTAGAGAAAAATATAATTGATTGGTATACACCAGATATTGTGCAAAATAAACAGCCCGCTAAACAATTTAGTGGAAGTGAAAAAATTAGACTACAACCACAATCGTTTCAAAGAAATTATTCTAAAAAAACTCCTCGGATGAGTTTAAACGATTTACGGAACAGGAAAGATTATAAAAAAATTGATAATGTTACTTTAAAAAAGGAAAACAATTTAGAAAATAATCAAGATAAAAGAATTGAATTAAGAAAAGCTTTATCTAACGCCATTCAAAATGTCCAAAATAATGGCAGAGAAGAATTAAAAAAATCTTTTAATAAACAGACCGTTGGGTTAGAAGTTCAACCAGTGTCTGTCGTTCAGAGAAAACACGAGAATAAAAAAAATGAGGAGAAAAATGTAAAAGAAATATCTAAAGATACTTTAGAAAAAATGCTTTACGTTAAAAAACTAGATGAAAATAAATGATGAGGAGAAACATAAAAAATGGCTGTCTTTGACAGCCATTTTTTATGTTTTGTTTTTCTCTCCCTTTATCATCTTTGCGCAAATTGAAATAACGGAAATAATGTATGACTTAGCCGAAGGAAGTGATGGCGGAAGAGAATGGGTTGAAATTCATAATATGGCAACAGAAGAAATTAATTTGTTAGGGTGGAAATTTTTTGAAGCTAAGACCAATCACAAAATTGAATCACTTCCAGAAGGAGGTTCTGTTTTATTACCAAGCGGGGCTTATGCGTTAATTGTTGATAATTTTGAAAAATTTAAGATAGATTATCCAAATTTTTCAAGTCTAGTTTTTGCTTCTGCTTTTTCACTTTCTAACACAGGGGAAGCCTTTGTTATTAGAAATGCTGATTTAATTGACATTGATACTGTCAGTTATTTATCAGACTGGGGAGCCAATGGTGATGGTAATTCTCTTCAAAAAATTAATGGGGTTTGGTTGGCTTCCGCTCCTACTCCAGGAGAAGCCAATTATTTAAGTTCTCAACCCGAGAATGGTGGTGAAGAGAATGATTCAGAGGAAGATTCTCCTGAAGAGCCACAAAGCGAAATTCAATCTCAAACGACTCCTTCATCAGTGGTAACTCCCTATAAAATAAAACCGCAGATTTTTGGGACTATTATTTTGCCCCAAGATAAGCCTATTACAGGGGCTGATTTTCTTTTTGAAGGGATTTCCTGTGGATTGAAGAATGAACCTCTTGAAAACGAAAAGTATCAGTGGACTTTTGGTGACGGAGGAAAAGCTCAAGGACAAAAAGTTTTATATGCTTATCAATACCCAGGAGAATATATGGTGGTTTTACAAGTTATTTCTGGTAAATATGTGGGGAGTGACCGCTTAAAAATTAATGTTCTTCCCTCGAATATTACAATTTCTAACGTGGAATTTTCTCTTCCCAATAAACAATTCATTGAATTACACAACCCTTCTTCTTATGAATTAAACTTATCTTGGTGGCGATTAAAGGTAGATAATAATTATTTTACTTTTCCAAGAGATACTATTATTTTGCCAAAAAAATATTTAAAACTTTCATCTAAAACAACAGGTCTTTTTTCAAATCAAACCAATCAAATTAGTTTACTATATCCGAATGGAAGCGTCGCTTTTGTTTATAAAAAGAAAGAAGAAACAACTCAGAATATTCCTCTTCAAGAAAAAATAGTTATTCTTCCTACCAATCAAGTAGCTTCCATTCAAAAAATTACAGAACCAGAGGATTATTCTTCTGAAAAAGTAGAAGAAGACACAGAGAAAATTGTTTCCAATGAAGATTGGGAAATTCAAGATATCTCTTCATCTCAAAATCTCCAGGAGCAACCTTTAAAGCTGAAATCAAAAAAACCACTGTTTAACAAATGGACTGTTTTATTGGTAGGAGTTGTTCTTTTGGCTGTAGCAGGAATTGTTTTAGCCAGTAAACTAGATCAATAATTTTTCTATATAAACTTTGTCTTTTCTGCTACAATAAGTGATATGAAGAGAAAAATCCTTATATTTTCAACGGCCTATCACCCTTTTGTCGGTGGGGCAGAAGTAGCTGTTAAGGAAATTACGGAGAGAAACCCAGATTTAGAATTTCACCTCTTGACGGCGAAAATGGACAAACGACTTCCTCAACAAGAAAAAATTGGAAACGTTGAAGTTTTTCGGATGGGCATTGGTAATCCAATGATTGATAAATTACTCTTAGCATTTTATGGTTATCGCATAGCCATAAAATTAAAGAAACAACATAAGTATGATTTAATTTGGTCAATCATGGCAAGTTATGCTGGTTTAGCTGCTTCGAAATTCAAGCGGGGTTACCCACAGATTCCTTTTATTTTGACTTTACAGGAAGGAGATAGCCCCAAACATATACAAAAGCGGGCAAGGTTTGTTAAAGGACAGTTTAAAAATATTTTCAAAAGGGCTGACAAAATCCAGTGTATTAGCTCCTATTTAGCTGGTTGGGCAAAAAGAATGGGAGCAATTTGTCCGATTGATATTATTCCTAATGGGGTTGATGTTAAAAATTTTAATCAATTATTTTCAGATAAGCATCAAAAAGAACTTAAACATCAATTAGGAAAACAAGAGAAGGACAATTTTTTAATTCATACTGGGCGGTTGACTTATAAAAATGGCTTAGAAGATTTGATTAAATCTTTAATTTATTTACCATCTCATATTAAATTACTTTTGTTAGGAGAGGGTGAAGACAGGGAAAAATTGGTAAAAATTTCAAAAGAAAGAGGGTTAGAAAATCGGGTTAATTTTTTGGGCTTTGTTAATCAAGAAGAATTACCCAAGTATCTCAAAATTTCGGATATTTTTGTTCGCCCGTCTCTTTCTGAAGGTTTGGGCAATTCTTTTTTGGAAGCGATGGCAACGAAAACTCCTGTTATTGCTACACCAGTTGGTGGAATCCCAGATTTTTTGAAGGATAAAGAAACGGGTCTTTTTTGTAGAACTAAAGACCCTGAATCTATCGCTGAGCAAGTTAAATTATTTCTTGAAGATAAATTATTAAGAGAAAGAATAATTATCAATGCTTATAAAATGGTTCGCCAGAAATACGATTGGGATGTTATTGCTAAAGCTATGAACAAACTTTTTTCACATAAGATATGAAGATTTTAATTACAACTGGAATATATCCTCCTGATATTGGTGGTCCAGCCACTTATTCAAAACTGCTTTTTGATGAATTACCCCAACGGGGGATTGATGTAGAGGTGTTGTCTTTTGGTGAAGTTAGACATTTACCCAAGATTATTCGTCATTTGTTTTATTTTTTTAAGATAATCAAGAGAATTAAGGGCTGTGATGTAATTTATGCTCAAGATCCCGTGAGTGTTGGTTTGCCAACCATGCTGGCTAATATTTTTTTAAAGAAGAGATTTTTTATTAGAATTGCTGGGGATTACGCTTGGGAACAAGGAGTGCAAAGATTTAGAGTTAAAGATAATTTGGACATCTTTTCTTTAAAAAATAATTATGGTTTTGTTGTTAAGTTTTTCAAAAAAATTCAAACTTGGGTGGCTAAGCGGGCAGAAAAGGTTGTTGTTCCAAGTCACTATTTTAAGAGTATTATCTTAAATTGGGGAATTGAATCTAAAAAAATTGAAGTTATTTATAATGGGATAAAAATAAACGAGCCAAGAGTCCATAAAGTCGAAAGTAAGGTGTTGTTGTCGGTAGGGAGGTTGGTGCCATGGAAAGGTTTTAAAGTATTAATTGAAACAATACCGGATATTTTACAAGAAATTCCAGAAGCAAAGTTGGTAATAGTTGGCAGTGGTCCGCAAAAAGAAGAATTAGAACAAACAATTGAAAAACTTAATTTGGAGGATAAGGTTATTTTAGTTGGGCAGTTAAGTCGAGATAAATTATTAAAACAAAAACAACTAGCTGATATCTTTGTTCTTAACACTAATTGGGAAAGTTTTTCATTTGATACAGTGGAAGCGATGGCGCTTGGTTTGCCCGTATTAGCTACTAAAGTGGGCTCGTTACCGGAATTAATTGAAAATAATCAAGAAGGGATTTTAGTTGAACCCAATGACAAAGAAGCCATTAAAAATGCTGTTATAAAAATTTTTCAAAATGATAATTTTAGGCAAACTCTTGTTCAAAACGCTTACGAGAAATCAAAACAATTTTCTATTCAAAATACTTTAGATAAATTAGAAAAATTATTGAGAGAGGGTATTCTTTATACAGAATTAATGGAGAGCAAGAAAGAGTTTGAAGAAGATGGGGGATTCATTGTAGCAAATTCTCTAAAGGAAACTTTGGAAAAATATAAAAAATAAAATTTTTGATATAATGAAAATAGTATGAATATTTTGATGATTAGCGTAGATAAGAAAATATTTGATGAGAACAGCTCTGTTCGGCGAAGGATGGTTGATTATGGCACAGTGACTGATAATTTACATATTATTGTTTTGAATAGAAAACTTAAAGATGGCGGAATTAAAAAAAATCTAAAAATAAGTGAAAGAGTTTTTATTTATCCAACTAATTCTCTTAATAAATTTCGTTATATTTTAGACGCAAAGAGAATAGGAGTTCAACTAAAAAATATTGACTTAGTCACGGCTCAAGACCCTTATGAAACTGGGTGGATTGCTTGGAAAGTGGCCAAAAAATTAAAAGCTAAGCTGGAATTTCAAATTCATACGGATATTTTTAGTCCTTATTTTATCAAACATTCTTGGGCTAACCGAATTCGGTCTTGGTTGGCTAAATTTTTATTACCCAAAGCTGACCATCTTCGGGTTGTTTCCAAAAGAATAAAGTTATCTTTGTCTAAAAAATTACAAGAAAAAGTAACAATTTTGCCGATTTTTGTTAGCCCCACTTTTATTCAAGTTTCTGAACCTGATTTTGACTTAAAACAAAGATATTCTCAATTTAAATTTATTATGGTGATGGTAAATCGTTTGGAAAAGGAAAAAAATATTTCAATGGCAATTAATGCTATGGTAAGAGTTGTAGAGATTTTTCCCAAAACAGGGTTAATTATAGTTGGAAAAGGTTCTTTTAAAAACTCCTTGAGAAAGCAAGCCAGAAGACTGGGTTTAGAAGAAAATATTATTTTTAATAAATGGACAGATAATCCGGTTACTTATTATAAAACAGCTAATTTATTTCTTTCCACTTCTAATTATGAAGGCTATGGTTTATCTTTGGTTGAGGCAATTTTCTCTCATTGCCCGATTTTGACTACTAAAGTTGGTATTGTTGGTGAGGTTTTAAGTAGCAATAATTCTTTTTTGTGTGATGTGGGTGACCAAAATTGTTTTTCTCTAAATATGATAAATGCTCAACAACACCCAGAACTCTTGGAAGAATTTCAACAAAAAGCCTACACTGACTGTTTGAAAAAAATTCCCCAAACTGAAGAGGAAGTTTTGGATATTATCCAGAAATCTTGGTCTGAGACTATTGATAAAATTTAAATATGAAAAAAGGGGAAAACAATTATACTTTTATAGATAGTCAGAATTTGAATTTAAGTATTCAAGCTCTGGGTTGGAAATTAGATTTTGCTAGATTTAAAATATATTTAAAAGAAAAATATCAAGTAAAAAAAGCTTTCATTTTTGTTGGTTATGTTGAAGGAAATAATGATTTATATAAGTTTTTACAAGATGCCGGTTTTATTTGTATTTTTAAGCCTACTCTTGAATATAAAGATGGAACCACAAAAGGAAATGTTGATGCAGAATTAGTTTTACAGACAATGATTGAATATGAAAATTTTAACAAAGCTGTTATTGTAAGTGGTGATGGAGATTTTTATTGTTTAATAAAATATTTATTAGAGAAGAACAAATTAGAGGTGGTTTTGATTCCAAATTATTTTAAATTCTCTGCTCTATTGAGGTTCAAAATAGTTCGACCTTATTTAAGATTTATGAATAATTTGGATAAGAAGCTTTCATATAAAAAGAAAAGGCCCCACAAGGACGGTACCTTGTAGGGTGGTCTTTTCCGTTGGTGATTACTAATATAATATATTATCCATAAAAAAAGTCAAGTATGAAAATATTGATATTAACCCAAAAGGTAGATAAAAATGATGATGTTCTTGGTTTTTCCCATGGGTGGATTGCTGAATTCGCTAAACACTGTGAAAAAGTCACAGTGGTTGCTTTAGGAGTAGGGGAATGTGATTTACCAAGGAATGTGGAAATATTTTCCTTGGGAAAGGAAAATATTAGTCAAAAGTCAAAAGTCCATAAAGTTGAAAGTAAATTAAAATATATTTTTAATTTTTATAAATACATCTGGCAAGAGAGAAAGAGCTACGATACTGTGTTTGTCCATATGAATCCAGAATATTTGGTGTTAGGAGGTATTTTGTGGCGTCTCTGGCATAAGAAAATCGGATTGTGGTATACACACAAGGCAATTAATTTTAAGTTATACTTAGCAAGTAAATTGGCGGATATTATCTTTACAGCTTCACCTGAAAGTTTTGGTTTGAAAAACAAAAAAGTAAAGGTTGTTGGTCATGGAATTGATACTAATCAATATAATCTTGTCCAACCATTGGCAAATAATGGTTTCTTAAAGATTTTGTGTGTTGGTCGGATTTCTCCTATAAAAAATCAACAACTTCTAATAGAAGCTGTGGACTTGTTGGTACGACAATATAGCTATGAAAATCTTAAGGTTGATTTAGTTGGTCCGGTAACATCAGAAAAAGATATAAAGTATCGAGATAAGTTAAAAAAGATTGTCGAAGATAAAAATATTCCATCTCTCGTCAATTTTGTCGGGAGTGTTCCTAATAGAGATATTATAAAAAAATATCAAGAAGCTGGTTTAAGTATTAATCTTTGCCCAACCGGGGGGATGGATAAGGTCGTTTTAGAATCCATGGCTTGTGGCATTCCGGTTGTTGTTTTGAACAAAACTTTTGAAAACACACTGCCAGCAAGGTTTATTCTTAAAAATGATAATGCTCATGAGTTAGCCGAGAAGATAATAGAAATTTCTAAAGAAAGTAGACCTCAAATAGAACTTAGATCAGAAATAGTTAAACGGCACAGTTTAGAAAATCTAATTAAAAATATTGTTAATTCTTATCATGTCTAAAGATATTATTAGTTTTAAAAAATATTTGCTTTCCTTAGTTTTCAAATCGAAAAAAGTAGGTGTTTTGATGTATCACTCAATTTCTAATGATGGGCGGTTTTTGTCGGTTTCTCCTCAAAACTTTGAAAAACAGTTAGCTTTTTTAAAGAAGAAAAATTTTAATGTTGTCAGTCTTGGAAAGTTAGAAGAGTTTCTTAAGGAGCAAACAGGTTTTACTTATAAAACAATCATCTTAACTTTTGATGACGGTTATTCAGACAATTTTTCTGTGGTATTTCCTTTAATTAAACAACACAATTTTCCCATTATTATTTTTTTGGTGATTGATTTGGTTGGAAAGAAAGGGTATTTAAGTTGGAGCGAAATAAAAGAAATGCAGGCTTCTGGATTGGTAGAGTTTGGCTGTCACACTATGAGTCATCCTGACTTAACTAAAATTTCTGGGGAAGAATTGGCTAGAGAAATTAAAGAAAGTAAACAAATTCTAGAAAATGAATTAAAAATCAATTGTAACTACTTTTCTTATCCCAAGGGCATTTTTAATGAACAAGTAACAAATAAAGTGAAGGATTCCGGTTATAGGTTGGCTTTTACAGTTAAAGAAGAGTGTGTAAACAGTAAAGGCCAGATTTTTGAATTACCTCGTTTATCAATAGATAAAAGCACTACTTGGTGTCAATTTTTAGGTAAAATTTCTGGTTTGCAATTTATTAAAGGAAAAATATGATTAAAGAAAATTTAACAATTTGTTTTTTTGGGATTTATGACCCAGAATATTCAAGGAATAAAGTACTTATTTCTGGTTTAAAACAAAATGGTGTAGAAGTGATAAAATGTCATTCAGATAAAAAAGGAATTTTAAAATATTTTGATCTCACAAGAAAACATTGGAAAATTCGCAAAGATTATGATGTACTATTTGTGGCTTTTCCAGGATTTCAAGCAATGATATTGGCGAGATTTTTAACTCACAAAAAAATAATTTTTGATTGTTTTGCTCCACTCTACGAATCAGAGGTTTTAGATAGACAAAATACTAAACAAGGAAGTTTTAAAGCTAAATATTATTGGTGGCTTGACAAAACATCAGCTAAATTAGCAGATGTTGTCTTGCTGGATACCAACGAGCATATAAAATATTTTGTTGAAGAATTTAAAATAAAAAAAGAAAAGTTTAGAAGAATTTTTATAGGAGTGGATAATTTTTTCTTAAGACCAAATTCTAAAAAAACAAAAAACAATCAGTTTGTTGTTCATTTTCATGGAACGAATATCCCTTTGCAAGGAATTGAATATATTCTTAAAACGACTTTTTTGTTAAAAAAACATTTGGATATAAAATTTGTTTTTGTTGGTCCGAATATAGTTGAGGATAATCGCTATTCTTTTTCTAACACAAATAATGTTGAATTTCTCGGAAAAGTTGGTTATTTTAAAATACCAGATTTTATTGATAATGCGGATATCTGCCTAGGAATTTTTGGAGATACAATTAAAACAAAAAGAGTTATCCCCAACAAGGTTTTTGAGTGTGTTGCAAGAAGGAGGGTAATTATAACAGCTGATACTTCTGCTATCAGAGAATTATTTGATGAAAATGATTTATATCTGATTTCTTCAGCAAGTCCTAATGCTTTAGCAGAAGCAATTTTGTTCCTAAAAAATAACCCTGATAAGCTGGAAAAATTGGCCCAAAATGGTTACAATAAGGTTGTTCAGAATTTAACCCCTACTATTTTAGGTGCTAAGTTAAAGGATATTATTCAGAGTTTAGCTTGATTTTATTATGCAAAAAAAAGATAAGATTTTAATAACTGGTTCAGCTGGTTTTATGGGGTGTCATCTTTTTGATCAATTATTAGATGAGGGACACAATGTTTATGGAGTAGATAATTTATCTGGGGGTTTTTTAAAGAATGTTTCTAATAAAGAAAGGTTTACCCAATTAGATTTAAAAGATAGACAGAAAGTAGCAGATTACATAAATATTTTAAAACCAGATATTATTTTTCATTTAGCTGCAGATGCTACGGAAGGGAGAAGCCAGTTCACTCCCTTTAGTGCTTTGGATAACAATTTAGTGGCTTATTTGAATTTATTGATTCCCGCTATTAAAAACGGACTTAAAAAAATGATATTAACCAGTTCAATGAGTGTTTACGGAGCACAGCAAACACCTTTTTTAGAAAGTATGACACCTCATCCAGAAGATATTTATGCTATGGCAAAAAGTGGAATGGAAACTTCTACAAAAGTTATGTCAGAAGTCTATGGCTTCAAATATGTAATTATTCGCCCTCATAATGTCTATGGTCCGAAACAAAATCTTATAGATCCCTATCGTAATGTAATCGGTATTTTTATGAACCGATTATTAAACGGCAAACATTTTTTTATTTATGGGGATGGCGAACAAAAAAGAGCTTTTTCATATATTGATGATGTAACACCAGCTATGATTAAAAGTGCTTTTTCTGAAAAATGCGAAGGGAGAATAATAAATATTGGTGGTGATGAACCAGTTACTTTAAATGAATTATCTGATGTTGTTTTAAAAAGTTTTTTTAGCTCTGATGACATTCCCAAGGAATTTAATCCAGTTCATATGGAGGACAGGCCCCAAGAGGTTAAATATGCTTTCAGTAGTCACAAAGTGGCCGAGGACCTTTTGAATTTTAAAAATAAAACCAATTTAAAGGAGGGAATTTTAAAAATGATAGAATGGGTAAAAACTATAGGACCACAGGACTTTAAATACATACAAGATTTTGATTTAGATCATTCCAAACTTCCTAAAACTTGGAAAAATAAATTAATGTAATATCTATGAGAATTTGTTTCTTTGGTGGTTACAATCCTAATTATTCTCGGAATAAAATACTTATTCAAGGTTTAATTTTGAATGGTGTTGAAATTATTGAATGTCGGACAGAACTAAGGGGAATAATTAAATACTTTGATTTAATTAAAAAACACTGGAAAATTCGTAAACAATATGATGTTTTATTGGTGGCTTTTCCTGGTTGGCATGCTGTTGTCTTAGCTAAATTTTTAACACGAAAACCGATAATTTTTGATGCTTTTGTGTCTGTCTATGATTCAACTGTCTTTGATAGGAAAAACACCAAAAAAAGAAGCTTAAAGGCAAAATATTTTTGGTTAATGGACTGGTTAGCTTGTAAATTAGCTGATAAAGTTTTATTGGATACCAACGAACATATTAAATATTTTGTTGAAGAATTTGGTCTAAATGAAGGAAAATTTGTAAGGATTTCTGTTGGAGCAGATGACAGTGTTTTGAGACCAATTAAAGTTGAAGACAAAAGAAGAAAGAGTAAATTTATTGTTCACTATCACGGAAATGTTATTCCTTTACAGGGGGTAAAGTATATTTTAGAATCAGCTAAATTACTTAAGTTGTATAAAGATATTCAATTTAATTTGATTGGTTCAAGAGTTAAAAGATGGTATGAAAAAAGTTTTTCTGGTAATGTTAATTTTATTGAAAATGTTCCTTATGAAAAATTAGCAGAATATATTTCACAAGCAGATATTTGTTTGGGAATTTTTGGTGACACCAATAAAACACAAAGAGTTATCCCCAATAAAGTTTATGAATATATGGCTTGTCAAAAGCCAATAATTACAGCTGATACTCCAGCGATTAGGGAATTGTTCAATGAAAATGATTTGCATTTAATTCCAACTGCCAGTCCTGAGGTTTTAGCCAAGGCAATTCTTAAGTTGAAAAATGATTCTGCTTTAAGAGAAAAATTAGCAGAGAATGCTTATAATCGGTTTATCCAAATAGCTACTCCAAAAATTTTAGCAGGAGAATTAATAAAAATTATCAATAAATCCCGTTAGAAATTTGTTAAAATAAAGTATATTAGTTAAATGAAAATATATAGTAAAAAATTAATAATTAAACAAAAGGTGTTTGTATAGAAACAAACTATTTTTAACGGGATGAAATATAAAAACCTAATATATTTTCAAAATGGTTCTATCGGTGATTTTTTAATGACGATTTTCTTTTTGGAAAATATTCATTTAAATGATGATTCAATTGTTCTGAATGTAATAGTTCCTAAGAATTTTAAGTTTCTTTCTCAAATTGCCAAAGAATATTCCTATCTAAAAATAATTTTAGCTAATAGAAAAAGTGCGAAAGGCCTATTAGGAATTTTAAGTTTATTCAGATTTGTTTTTTCTAAAAACTTGATTATTACTGCTCCCACTCCGGGGAAACTTTCTTTGTCTATAAAAATAATAGCTAAAAAAATGGCTTTTTTTAGAGGAAGTCGGTTAATTGGTTTTGAGGACGGTCAAAAAATCAATAAGTTGATTTATTCAAAATTGTTGAAATATAACACCAAAATTATTTATCCAGATTTTTTAAAAATTGTAATTAGAGAATTAGGTTTTGAAGTTAAAAAAGAAATTCCAAGGTTAAAATATAATAAGGATGAAAACGTTTTGGCAGAATTAGGGTTGGAAAAGGGCACATACATCATTTTTAATCCTTTGGCGGCAACTCAAGGCAGAAGTTTCAACCAAGAAGAAATTATTGAAATTATAGATTTTATCAAAACCTTTCCCCCTAAAATTAAAATTATTTTGACTGGGGGAAAAACTGATAAAGAAATTTTAAATACTTTTGCAGACAAAGCTATTATTTTGATTAATCCAGACATAACAAGATTGTGCACTTTGTTGGATAACTCCAAATTATTTATTGGGGTTGATACAGGGACTTCTCATTTGGCGTCTTTCTTGCAGGTAAAATCTTTGGTTATCGCTATAAATGGGACTCCTAATTGGCTTCCTTATTACAATTCTAAAGCAACTATTTTGTATACAATTGATGGCTGTCAGCATGGCATTTATGAAGGGCGAGAACATTTGGAAAGCTGTCGGGGTGATATTTTAAGATGTTTAGACAATGTACCGATGATCGTTATCGAAAAATATTTGAAAGCTTTATCAATATGAAAAAAGAGATAAACAGAAAAAGAATAGGATTTTTTCTCATTGGTCTTTATGGTGGTGGGGGGGAAAAGGTTGTCTTAGATTTAGCTAAAGGGTTTCTGGAAGATGGTTTTGTGGTTGATTTACTATTATTTAGTAGAGAAGGGTCTTGGAAAGACAGAGTAGACTCAAAAATAAATATTATTGACCTAAAAGTTTCAAGAATTTTATTTTCCATTTTTCCAATAATGAAATATTTCAGAAAAGAAAGACCCGTAGCTATTTTAGGCACTTCAGAACATGCTAATTTAATTTTAATTTTAGCTAAAATAATTTCAAGAACAAAAACTAAAATTTTAGTTCGTGTGGGGATGACTTTTTCTGATTTATTTAAGAATTATAAGAATAAGAGAGATAAATTAATTCCTTTTTTAATTAAAATTTTCTACCCAAGGGCCAATACAATTATTGCTAATTCTAAAAGTGTGGCTCAAGATTTGGTAAAGACAAGTAAGTTATCAAAAAACCTAATCAAAGTTATTTATAATCCCAAATTTATTCAAGAGATAAAAGAAAAGTCAAAAGTTTGTAAAGTCAAAAGCCAAAAGTTTTTAACGGAAAAATTTACTATTTTGGCAGTAGGAAGATTAGAAAAACAAAAAGATTTTACAACTTTAATTAAAGCTTTCAGTTTGGTAAAAAATAAAATAGATGCTCAGTTAATCATTTTGGGAGAAGGAGGACAAAGAAAAGAATTAGAAAAATTAGTTAAAGATTTAGGATTAGAAAATGTTTATCTGGAAGGTTTCAAAGAAAATCCATATTTTTATATGGTGAATTCTGATATCTTTGTTTCTACTTCACTTTGGGAAGGTTTTTCCAATGTTCTAATTGAAGCTGGAATTTTAGGTTTGCCGATTATTGCAACTGATTGCGGTTCAGGTTCAAGAGAATTATTGGCTCCGAGTTCAGACCTGCCTGCCGGTAGGCAGAGTTTGGATAAGCAACTCAAAAAAGGTAAGATAGAATATGCTGAATATGGAGTTTTGGTCGCGAAACAGGATATAGAAAGTATTGCAAAAGTGATTTTAAAATTACATCAAGATAAAGAATTGCTTGAAAATTACAGTCAAAAATTACAACAAAGGTCTCAAATTTTTGAAATAAAAAAGGTTTTGGAAGAATATAAAAAATTATGTTAAAAAAAATATTTTGGAGAATGAAGTTTTTAATAACGGAATCTTATAATAAAGATTGGAAGGTTATTATATATACTATATTTCCATTTGCTAGAAAGAGTGGCTTTAGATTAAAATTGTTAATTAGAAAAGGAATTATAAAATATAAAAAAGAAAATGATTATTTTGAATATAAAGATTTGAGATTTTATTGTGGCAAACATATACCCATTGCCGATTTTATGGGGATTTTTCTTTCTGATGACAAATATATAGATAGGAATTTTATCAGCAATAGTGCTTTTAGGTTAGAAGGGCCTTATGAAGAAGAAGGAGTAAATTTAGAAAATGAAGATGTTGTTATTGATGCTGGGGCTAATTTAGGTTTTTTCTCTATTTTAGCAGGGGGGAAAATAGGACCTAATGGAAAGGTTTTTGCTTTTGAGCCAATTAAAAAAACAGCTAACATACTTCGTAAAAATATAGAATATAATAACCTTTCTAATAATGTTGATGTAATTGAAAATGCTTTAGGCAATAAGCGAGGTGAATTGAGCTTTGCCGTAAACGAAGATGTTTTGGGGTGCAGTTCCAATGTTTTAAGAGATGGAAAAAAGAATATTGAGAAAGTCCAACAGATTACTTTAGATAGTTTTGTCGAAGATAACAATATTAAAAAAATAGATTTTATTAAAGCAGATATTGAAGGAATGGAAAGAAATTTGATTGATGGTGCTGAACGGACAATCAAAAAGTTTAAACCCAAGTTGTCTATTTGCATTTATCATCTACCTGATGATCCAGAAATTATAGAAAAATTGATTTTAGATTATGTTCCAGAATATAATATTAGGAAAACAAAGCAAAAAATATTTGCTTGGATAGAAAAATAAATATGAAAGGAAAATTGAAACCATTTATGCAAAGAAAAGAGATAAAGATAATTGAAAAACAATTATTTGGTTTAGGAAAGCAAAATGGAAAAGTTGATATTTTAGAATGGGGTAGTGGTGGAAGTACTGTTTACTTTTCTAAATTTCTTAAAGATAATAATATTCAATATACTTGGTTAAGTATTGAATATAACAAAAAGTGGTACGATAAAATATCGGAGATGGTAGAAAAAGATTTAAATACGAAAGTTGTACTTTTTGATAGTGGAAACAATAATTTAAGACAAAGAAACATTGATATGAATGAATACGTAGATTACCCGAAAACTTTAAACAAACAATTTGATTTTATTTTGGTTGATGGAAGAAAAAGAAGGAGGTGTTTAATTGAAGCACAAAAATTATTGAGTCCGAAAGGGGTTGTTTTTCTTCACGATGCTCAAAGAAAATATTATCATTGTGTTTTAAAAAATTATTCAGATTCTGTCTTTATTGGTCCTTATTTGTGGAGGGGTAGAAATAAACCAATTTTGTTTTTTTGTAGGGTTTTCCATGAATTGATATATCTCTTCTGGCAACCCATAATTTGGGTAAGATTTTGGATGATTACAATTTTAAGAAAGGTTTATTACAGATTTTCTTTTTTACAAAAAATAAGAAAATCATACCAAAATGAAAATATATAAATCAAAAAAAGAATTAATTCAAAATTTAGTTGATGAGAAGGATGTGGTTTTAGA
>CAYWKC010000009.1:0-22791 GCA_964459145.1 uncultured Candidatus Saccharibacteria bacterium | reverse complement strand
AAGAGTCGAAAGTCTATAAGGTCAAAAGTCCATAAAGTCCTAGATTTTCTTTCTTTAATTTCGTTACCAAGTAAGTTGAGCTGATTGTTGATTGAGTGATCATAACAACCAGAGATTTACTTGGTGACGGAATAAAGTTATCTCAACCTCGGCCCTCTTCGAGATTGTTTCGGGGGAGCTTGGTAGAACAAGCTGAACAAAGAGCGGAGCTTGGTTGAGAAAAGATTTTGAAAACTTTTTCAGTTCGCTGATTTTAGCGAGCACAAAGGAGAGAAAAATGAACCACCGGAAATTTGAGATGTTGGAAAAATTGGCAAAAGAGGAAATGGAAGACCGTTACAGTTGGAAAGATGCCCAGAGATGGGCAGACTGGAAAGCGGAACCAACGTGGGACCGCAATGGTTTAGAAATGATCGCTGAGGAGGCGATCAGGTTTTTCCAGTACGAAACGGGAGTAAACCTCCCATACAATCTGTCGGTTCATGGACCTTACGTATCTTTTCCGCACAAAAAGAAACAAAGAGAAGGGCGGGACGAGATGGTTTCAGAAGTTGCCCGGTTCTGTGGATGGATTAGAACCGCTGTGCAATTCCCCATGTTAGTAAAACTCGTCAAAAAAACGACGAGTTCAAATGGGGTAAACAGCCCATACACGACAACCGACCTCTGGGCAGTCACTCGTCACTGGCAATCGCCAGGGGCGGCATCCCGTTTTCTGGGGAAAGTCCGGTGGAGGGCTAATCAAATCCTCAGGCCGTATGGCCTGAGTGTTTCTTGGAAAGCTCTCGGTGAAATTCTTGAAAAAGACTCCCACCACCGTGTTGGTAAAGCAGCCCACAAGGCCGCTGGCGAGACCGTCAGGCAATTTCTTTCTTACCCGGTCAGAGTTGACTGGGAGGGAACCTCCGCGCGCGAAGTGCTCATTCGGGCACGCGGGCTCCAAGATTTCATCGTCGTCCCCAAGGCTGTTCAGGGTTGGGCGGCTGAAAGAGTTGGGGCAGGGGAATTTTCCTGCCTCCGCGAGGCAGTCGCCAGCGCTGACCAGCTCGTCCCTGACGAGACGGACGGCGTCCGGCTCCTGCTGGATCCGGAGACCGAGGAAACCAAACTCGGGATCTCCACCACCGCAGGGTGGTTGGAAAATGGGGATTTTCACTGGCTCATAAGAGCTGGTGAAAGAACATTCCATGCTCCCAATTATTGGGGAGGAAGAAAGGTGGCGGTTAAAAACGCCATTACCGCTTGGCACCAAAGGGCTCGGCTGGAGCGGAAGGAGGAAAAACTCCTCCAAAAGCTCCATCCGGAAAATAGCTGTCTTTTGGTATATGTTCAAGATAGCTATGCGGCAGGCAACTGCCGCCCCGGAACAGAGAGCTTCGCCAGCTCTCACGGATTCGCCAGAAGGCCGTTCGTTGGCGCTCACGAACTCATTCCCTTCATCGGGAACGAATTTGTGAAAAGAACTCTGCAGGTGGCGGTCGAAAGATCAGCAACTTAAAAGAGTTCAAGGTGAAGACGGTTGCCAAATCATAAAAACCCGTCAAACAGGAGATATCACCACTCCTAGCTGAAAAGCTGAACACTTGGTGTAAAATCTGTATTGTTTTTGTTCAAACAGGAGGAACTCGTTGTTCAGAGTTCCTCCCTATTGTTGAGATTTTAAACTTAAAACAAAGGTTTGAAATTTCATAGTAGAAGTGTTCTTTAAAAAATCTCATCAGATTATCTAGTGGGTAAATAATACAGATTTTTGTTTTTCTTATTAACCTTTTTTCGGTGAGGAGGTAAAACCATGATTTGCAGGGTTTTCGGGTTGGTGTTGATCGGAATGCAGACAGAAAGGAGAAAAAAATATGGGAAAAAAGAATTTTTTCTTTTCCGTCGTCCTGATCATTGCGATGATGTTTACCGCAGGGTCAGCGATGGCGGGAGAAAATCTTCTCCGTATCCGTGAGGATAATGGAGAAGAAACATCTCATGACTTGGCTATTAAAGCAAGAATTGAGATGTTGAAAAAAAAGGAACCCTCCAAAGATTGGAGGGAGGCTTTTAAAAAAGCCAAAAAAACTCTAGGAGAGGGTAAGAGGTTTTCTCCCGCGGATAAGTAACCGCGGTAATTAATACTTCGGCGGAGGACCAATCAAACTTCGTCGTCAAAGGGGATCCTCTGGAACCGTAAAATGCAAAGCATTAAAAGCTTTGTCCTCAAAGGGTGCAATGCCACTACGAGGTAGGATAAAAGAGGGCGATACCAGAAAGCCCCTGTGTGAAGAATTCACGCAAGAGGGCAAAGATTGGAGGAGATAACACCGCTCCTAACTTTAAGTTGAGAGTTAAATAAACGGTGTTGTAATGTTCATTTTCGGGGAATTCGCTTCGCGAATTCCCCGGGGAGGTTAGAATGAAAAACCAAAAAACAGGAGGAACTCGTTGTTCAGAGTTCCTCCCTATTGTTGAGATTTTAAACTGAAGTTTAGTTTGAAATCTCATAGTAGTTGTTCTTTAAAATTAGAAATGCTGTATATTTTTATTCATTATTTACTGATAATGATTATTAATATCAACAATCTCTATCGTAGATTTTCCGCAATAGATAAAAATCGCTCGGTATTTGCGAGTAATGCGAAAACTATAGATCTTGAGGTTTTTAGGTTTAAGAATTTCAGTTTTCAAACTTGGGTGGAAAGGATTTTGTTTAAAAATGGTTTTTTGTTTTTCAAAACTTTTTTGCAATTTGTGTTTTTGTAAATATAAAGCAAGTCGTTTTGAAAGAGTTAAAATTTCCATAAAAACTATTTTGTTTTTGAGAGATAAGATGATTCTTGCAGTCCTCTTCCTAAACTTTCTAAGAATTCATTAGTGTAGAGATTAGTTTCTTTCATCGCTTTTATGATTTTTTTTGAATTTTTGACAGTCGGTGTTTGAAATGATTCCAACTCAAAAAAATCACGAATAATCTCATAACGCTGTTTAATTTGTTTGAGCGATTGATACTCTGTATAAGGTAATGTAATTGTTTTAGTCATATTAATATCTTAACAAAACCGAGACGAAAGTCAAAAGAGAAATCTAAAATTACCTAGATTTTTCCTATTATTGAGATTTTAAACTGAAGTTTAGTTTGAAATTTCATAGTAGAAGTGTTCTTTCAAATCAGAAATTTTTATAAATATCTTTACGATGTTTTACACGAATGAGTTTTATCTGATCTTTGCTTTCAAAAATAAACAAAGCTCGGTATTCTCGTCCAACCCGAAAAGATAAAACACCTGTCAAAGGCGCTGATAATTTTTTAGTGTGTAATCTGCCGTCGTAAGGGTTAATTTTAAGAATTTCAATTAATCTAACTAATTTTGTTTGTATAGAAAGAGATAATGGTTTGACTTCTTTAAGAAAACGCTTAGTAAAAAAGACTTCCGTTTGATTATTTTTTTAACAATTTCAAAAAACTTTCTTTGTTTTTGAAAGAATTTGAAGCTTTTTCTGCAGTCGCTTTTAGAGTTTCATTAACAAACTTAGGATCATATCGTCCTTCTTTGTCTTGACCTAAAATACTGATTGCAAAAGACTTTAGAAGATGTAATTCTTTTTTTATCTCCGTTGTAATCATATTAATATATGACCAAAACCAAGACAAAAGTCAAAGAAAATCAAAAGATTTTTTCCGAATTCATCAAATTATTGGTGGATTCAGAGAAGTTCTTTAAAAAACTCTCATCAGATTGTCTGGTGAGTGAATAATACAGATTAAAATTTTTGTTAACTTTTTTTGAGGAGGAAAAGAGATGAAAAAGTGGATAAATTTTTTTCTAGGAACCCCACAAAGGTTCCTGTGTACAGTGGCTGGGATTGGGGTCGTCATTTGTGCAATAAACCCCACCATTTTAGTGGTTGCATTGTGCAACCTGCGCGACGCGGTTCTCAGAGGGTTAGGTCCGTTGTTGGGACCCGTCCTGGCGATCGTTATAGTTTTCGCCGGATTGAAAATGATTTTTTCTGGTATTGGTGGAAAGAAGAAATAAGAAAACTTAATTAATCGAAAAAAAGGAGGAAACAGGAATGAACTGGACAGCGATTACAATTGTTACTTTAGTTGTATTATTCGGGACTACTACGGTGGTCTTTCTACAACCGAAGAAGACAACCGACGAAGTGGCACTTCTTCGAGAGGAGGTGGAAGAAATTTCCTCCTCTTGGAGAAAGGTAGAGACTCTCGAGGGTTTGAAAGCCTTGGGAAAAACCATTCAAATAATAACGATAGTTCCCGTTGCTGTAAAGGACAACAACAGGTCCTCCACTGGGTACTTTTTGGTGGAGGTTGGAGAGAGAAGGGTGGGACCATAGTAACTTCACCCTCTCTAAGGCAAAGACGGTTGCCTAATCAAAAAACTCCGTCAAACAACAAACAATCTGTATTAACCCGTGCGGGTGAGATTACTGTAATTTAGTAGTTTCGCCCGTCTTTTCGAGGAAATCACCAAAAAAAACGAGGGGGGTTAGGTGGTTTTCTCAAAGAGGCGATGAATATTAAAGAAGTTCAGCCCATTATTCCGCTTAGAAAGGGATTAGAGTTGAAAATATAAACTTTTTTCCGCCCAAGTCGGACAAGTCCGCCCGAAGCAGAGAAAAACTCCTTCCTCGGAGTTTGCAATTTTAACCCTTTATATATCCCTTCTCAGCGGAATAATGGACTGAACTTTGTCGCAGATCCACTTGATAGTTGGATTACCAAGTAATTAAATATATGATTTTTTTCTTAAATAATTTTTTAGAGACACCAAATCAATTAGTTTACTGCTACTTTTTTATCAAAAATAGGGCTAAATGGTAGAAAAACTAGTAAGATTGACGAATTTTGGCAAAGCCAAAATTCGTCATACTTAATACTTGCTACTTGCTACTTGCTACTTATTTTTCTTGCAGAATAAGCCCATTTATGTTAGGATTAGTGTTATGTTAACCAAGCAAAAGAAGGTAAATGCCATCAAAAAAACACGTATTCACGAAACAGATACCGGCTCTCCAGAGGCTCAGGTTTCGCTTTTGTCTAAACAAATTGACGAATTAGCTAAACATTTAAAAACCCACAAGAAAGACCGTCATTCAAGAAAAGGTTTACTGCAGATGGTCTCAGACCGAAGATCCCACTTAAAATACCTCCAAAATAAAAATACGAAGAGATACGAATCACTTATAAAAAAACTAGACCTTAAAAAATAAAAACCGCTCAGCGGTTTTTATTTTTTACTTTCCACTTTTTCTTTTTTAGCATATACTATATTAAGTAGTTAGGTGTTTAGTAATTAGAGGTTAGAAGAGAAAAAATTGCAAAGCAATTTTTTCTCTTAAAAACCTAAGAACCTAATATCCTGATTCCTAAAAACCTAATTTACTAAAACCTAATCAACTAAACCAATGACCGTTATAAAACACAAAGAACAAAGAATAGGGGTTTTTATTGATACCCAAAATCTTTACCACAGTGCCAAAAATCTTTACCGAGCCAAAGTTAATTTTAAGCAAGTGATGCAAGATGCCGTCGCTGGCAGAGCTTTGATTAGAGCAATTGCTTATGTGATTACTACAGAATCCGAAGACGAAAAAAACTTTTTTGAGGCCTTGGAAAAATTAGGTATTGAAACTAAGACAAAAGATTTACAAATATTTTTTGGGGGAGCCAAAAAAGCTGATTGGGATGTCGGTATTGCGGTGGATGCAATTAAATTGGCTCCAAAATTAGATACAATTGTTCTAATTTCAGGCGACGGAGATTTTATCCCTTTAGTTGAGTACTTAAAAACAAATGAGGGTTGCCAAGTAGAGGTAATGGCTTTTGGAAAATCATCTTCAGCAAGATTAATTGAAGCCGTAGATGATTTTACAGACCTTTGCCAAGACCCCAAAAAATATCTGCTTAATTATAAAGAAAAAAGCAGTAGTTTTTTTACACGAAAAAAATAGTCGTTTATTAAATCAATTATTAGAAATTATTTAATTTTAATTTCTCCTACAAATAAGTAGGTTTGAAGACATCGTGTTTCAAATCTGAAATTTGTTGGAGAAATAAGATTCTTCCATAAAGCTATGCAAACAAAAGAATATCAATTAGAAATTGATGGAAAAGTAATTACTGCTCAATTTAACGACCTAGCTAATCAGGCCAATGGTTCTGTTATTTTAAGTTGTGAAAAGACCGTTGTAATGGCGACTGCAGTTTTATCAGCCAACACTAAAGAGGGATTGGATTATTTTCCGCTGTCGGTGGAATACGAAGAAAAATTTTATGCTGTAGGAAAAATTTTAGGCGGTCGCTATATGAGAAGGGAAGGCAAACCCACCACCAGTGCTATCCTTAATGGTAGAATGGTTGATAGAACTGTTCGCCCACTTTTTGAAGACCACATTAGAAATGAAGTCCAAGTAATTATTACAGTCCTCTCTATTGGACAATATGAGCCCGACATTCTGGCCATCAATGCAGCTTCTTTGGCATTAGCTACTTCCAATATACCTTGGAACGGCCCAGTTAGTGCAATAAGAATTGGACTTGATAATTTAGATAAATTTACAATAAATCCTTTTTTCTCTAACCCCAAAGAAGAAATCGCTAGCAAATTAGATTTAATAGCTTGCGGAAAAGATGGAGACCTTAACATGATAGAAATTAGAGCCAATGAAATTTCTAACGAACAAACCACCCAAGCTTTCCAAAAAGCTTCTGAAGAAATTGAAAAAATACAAATATTCCAGAAAAAAATTATAGCAGAAAACAACCAAGAAAAAATTTTTATAGAAAAACCAGAACTCACTCCAGAAGCTCTTGAATTATTTGAAACAGAGATTGCCCCAAAGTTAAAAGAAATGGTTTTTAATAAAAAGGGGAAGAACAACATAGAAGAATTAAAAAATAATTGGTTAAAAAGTTTTGCGGAAAAAACAGGAGAAACTAATATTTCTTTGTCTCTCGCTTTCTATGAAAAAACTATTGATAACTTAATTCATGCAGAAGCTGTAAAAAACAACCAACGAGTGGACGGCCGAGCTATGGACGAAATCAGACCTCTTTCTGCTCAAGTGGGGAAAATAATTCCTTCCGCTCACGGAGTAGGAATTTTTTATAGAGGAGGAACTCATGTTATCTCAGCTCTTGTTTTAGGAGGCCGTCGGGATGCCCTTTCTCTAGACGGAATAGAAATGGGAGAGGAAAGAAAATACATTCATCATTATAATTTTCCACCTTTTTCTACAGGTGAAACAGGACGAATCGGCGGAACTAATCGTCGAATGATTGGTCATGGGGCCTTAGCAGAAAAAGCTCTTCTGGCTGTTTTACCTTCTGACGAAAAATTTCCCTATACGATTAGAATTGTTTCTGAGGCCATGGCTTCCAATGGTTCCACTTCTATGGCTTCCACCTGTGCTAGCACTCTTGCTCTTATGGATGCAGGCGTCCCAATAAAAACTCCTGTGGCCGGAATAGCTATGGGGCTGATGACAGGGGAGAAAGGTGATTACAAAATCTTAACTGACATTCAAGGACCAGAAGATCACTACGGCGACATGGATTTTAAGGTAACTGGCACGAAAGATGGCATAACCGCTCTTCAGATGGACGTTAAAGTGGCTGGAGTTCCTATTAAAACACTTTCTGAAGCATTAGACCGCGCTTTAAAAGCTAGATTAGAGATTTTAGATGTCATCACAAAAGTAATTAGTGAACCCCGAAAAGAAATCGCTTCTCATGCTCCCCAAATCATTAGAATGCAAATTAAGCCAGAACAAATTGGGGAAGTTATTGGACCAGGGGGCAAGATAATAAATCGCATTAAAGATAACACTTTGGTTGACGAAATAGATATTGATGATAATGGAAATGTTTACATAACAGGTAAAATAGATTCTGTTGAAAAAGCTCGACAAACTATTGAAGCTCTAACTCATGTTTATAGCGTCGGGGATAGATTCGAAGGGAAAATAACAAAAATTTTTGATTTCGGAGCTATTGTTGAAATCGGACCAGGAGTAGATGGTTTAGTTCATATTTCAGAAATTGCCCCTTTCCGCGTAGAAGATATAAACAAAGTTCTTCGCGAAGGGATGACGGTTCCTGTTATAATAAAAGAAACTGATGGAAGAAATAAAATAAAGTTATCCATAAAAGAAGCCGACCCTAAATTTGTCAAAAAAGATGATGGAACAAAAAACCCCTCAACAACCAAACAATGAAAAACCAGAAGATAGAAAGAAATCTTCTATCCGAACTTACCAAAGTGACCTTACAAAAATTGTTACTGGAAAAAATATTTCCGCTACTAAAATTGCCATTGAAGAAGACAGTAAGCGGAGAAAATTGTTTAAAACAATAAATATTGAGGCCAAAAAAAATATGGCTTTGATAATAGTTAGTGCTATATTAGTATTAGCAGGAGGAATTTCTATTTATTTGCTGAATATTTTAAAACCAACTCCCACAATTAAAGTTCAGGAGGTAGAATTAAAAACACTCATTTACACAGATTACCAGAAAGAATTGTTTTTTGAGAATCCCAGCAAACTTAAAATATCAAAAACAGTCCAAACTGAAGTAGAACAAATGAATATTCCCCTTGGTTCTTTAATTCAATTATATTTCACGGAAAGAATTTCAACTGATAACGAGAACGAAGAGGGGATGGGAAAGTCACTAATAACCGCTCAGCAATTAGCCAAACTTCTTGATTTCAGAATGTCAGACACTCTCTTGAGGTTTTTGGAAGATGATTTTACTTTTGGCTATCATTCCACAACACAAAACAGCCCATTTTTAATTCTTAAAACAAGGTCCTTTGAAGATTCTTTTTTAGAGATGCTCAAATGGGAAGAAACAATGCTTGAAGATTTGGGTAATATTTTTATTGAAAATAATATTGTTCTTTCAAAAGATAAATTAAGAGAAAACAAATACCAATTTAAGGATATCATCTTTAAAAATAAAGATGTTCGTGCAATTTTAGACGGTGGGGGAAAAATCATTTTTGCTTATTCTTTCCTTGATGATGAAACGATTGTCATCACCACAAATAAGTTAACTTTACAAGAATTAATAGACCGATTATCAATTATTTATCATACAAGATGAGCTAGGATTTTAGGTTTTTAGGAATTAGGAAAAAGGGAAATTGGCAAAGCTAATTTCCCATCTAAAAACCTAAAAACATAGTAGTCTAATTTGCTAATTAACTAAGTTTATGAATATAAAATATTATAGAGAAAAATTAGAAAAGGAATTAGCTCTTCTAATTAAAGAATTAAAAACAGTGGGGAGAGTTAACCCTGATAATCCTACTGATTGGGAAACAACAGGAGCATTAGAAACAAATGCTGATGATGATCATTCTGACCCTAACGATAACGCTGACGCCCAAGAAGAATTCGGAGAAAGAAATGCAATCCTTCAAGACTTAGAAATAAGATACAACAATGTTAAAAAAGCGTTGGAAAGAATTGATAAGAGAATGTTCGGAAAATGTAAAACTTGTGGAAAAGAAATTGAAAAAGAAAGATTAGAAGCCAATCCAGCAGCTACTACTTGTATAGAACACACTAATTAAATGAATTTTTCTAAAATACACTCCGCCCAGATTAATATGCTTCAAGCATATATAGTTGATATTGAAATAGATATTTCTAAAAATACTTTGAATGCTTTTTCTATTGTAGGACTTCCTGATAAAGCCATCGAAGAATCCCGTGATAGGGTTTCCGCCGCTATTAAAAATAGCGGTTTTAAATCGCCCAAGGAAAAAAACCAAAAAGTGATTACTTCTTTGGCTCCTGCTAATGTAAAAAAAGAAGGACCAAATTTTGATTTAGGAATAGCAATAGCTTATCTTCTTGCTTCTGAGGATATCAAATTTGACCCAACCAAAAAAATATTTCTAGGTGAACTAACTCTTGATGGGCGACTTCGCCATATTGACGGAGTTCTCCCATTAGTCCGTGAAGCCAAAAAGAAAGGGTTTGAAGAAATTTATCTTCCACATGAAAATGCTCGCGAAGGAGCACTAATTACTGGAATAAAAATATTTGGAGTGAAAACCTTGATTGAATTAATAGGTCATCTAAAATCTCTTAACGAAAGCCCCGATTCTGAGGAATTTTTAAGCAAAAAATTAACAGCCCAGCCACAAACGAAAATTAAATTTTCTAATTCAACACCAGTGATTGATTTTACCGATATTAAAGGGCAAGAAACTGCTAAACGAGGGTTGGAAATTGCCGCTTCAGGTGGACATAACATTGCGATGTTTGGTCCCCCTGGGACAGGAAAGACTATGTTGGCCAAAGCTTTTTGTCACATCTTACCCCAACTCTCTTTTGAAGAAATTTTGGAAACCACTTCTATTCATTCCGTGGCCGGCACTTTGAAAAATGAATTGATTACCCAGCCACCTTTTCGTTCTCCTCATCACACGGCCTCCTATATTTCTTTGGTGGGAGGGGGAGCAACACCCAAACCCGGTGAAGTCACCATGGCACATAAGGGCGTCCTTTTCCTAGATGAGTTCCCTGAATTTGAAAGACGAGCTATCGAGGCTCTTCGTCAACCATTGGAAGACGGCATAATCAATATTTCCCGAGCTAAGGGCTCCACCACTTTTCCAGCTGATTTTATTTTGATTGCCACTATGAACCCCTGTCCTTGTGGCAACTACGGAACAGAGAAAGAATGCACCTGTGCTCCTTCTTCTTTACTAAGATATCAAAGGAAAATATCAGGTCCAATTATAGACAGAATAGATATGTGGGTAGAGGTTTCTAATCTTGAACACCAAAAGCTTTCTCAGAAAAAAAATGAAAACACGGAAAAGACAACGAGTATCCAAAAAAGAGTTTCTGAAGCAAGAAAAATACAGACAAAAAGATTCAAAAAAACACTCACAAACACCAACAGTAATATGTCCGCCAAGGATATTGAAGAATTAATTAATTTAGACCAACCCACTCAAACTATTTTAAACCAATCTGCATCACAATTAGGACTATCAGCTCGGGCTTATCACAAAATAATTAAACTCGCGAGAACTATCGCTGACCTAGGACAACAAAAACAAATTAGCCAAGAACATATTCTTGAAGCTCTCCAATATCGCCCCAAAAATCTTTTATAAAAACCTAGTTAGCAAAAGGATTTTTGGCACCACGCACCTCAAAATGAACATGAGGTCCAGTAGAACGACCTGTTGAGCCAATATAACCAATCACCTGCCCTTGGACAACATGATAACCAACCCAGACGATATTTTCGCTGTTGTGGGCATAGAGAGTTTGAGTCCCATTATTATGTTCTATAACAATATAATTACCGTAACCACCATTCCAATATCCATTATCTTTAGAAATAATCACATTTCCTGAAGCAGCTGCCAAAATAGGAGTCCCTTGAGGAGCCGCAAAATCAATTGCATTATAACCATGTAGTCCTTGAGAGATTCTCCCCCCCACGATTGGTCTAATATAGTAACCAGCATAATCAGGACCACCTGTCCCTCTTAAAGGATTATAAGGAATGGCTGAACTATTGCCACTGCTAATTGTTGGCAAAGGTGCCTCTCCCCCTGGGATAATAATTTCATCCCCAACAGCTAAAACAATGTCATCAGAAAAAGCGTTATATTGAATAGTTTCTTTCAAATCACCTTTATATTTTTTAACTATTCCAGCTAAGGTGTCGCCTTTTTTCACCGTGTATTTAATGCCACTAATAGGCAAAATACTCAAAACTTGCCCCTCTTTAATTAAATCGCCTTGTTTTATATCGTTTGACCAGAAAATTGTCCCCACAGAAACACCAAACATATCAGCAATTTGACCCAAAGTATCCCCTTTCCTCACAATATAAGTCGCAATTCTATCTGATTTTGATTTTTCTCCTATATTAGCTATTGTTCCCGTCGGACCTGACTCTGAAACAAGAGCCGAGCCATCTATAGTAATGCCTCCTCCACCAACTGAAGAATTAGAGTTAACACTAATAACCGCCTTTAATAAAGCCATATTCTGTGAATTATCATTGAGGGTTAAACTCGCAATTTTGGCCTCTTTGTTGTTCACCAAATCAACCACAAAAGAAAAAACCCCTGCGTTGACTACAGAAGGGGTATTTGAGAGAAAAAAGACTAGAAAAGTAACAAAAACAACCTTAATTGTTGAAATCTGTTTAAAAACCAATTTTATCGCCTGTTTTAACCATTTATTAAACAAAACAGGGTCTTTTTTCTTAAGTAAAATAAGCCTAAATGTTAATTTTTAACCATCCAACCAATCCTGAAAATCTGACCAATCCACCGCTGAATTATATGTGAAAGGGAGGAAAAGTCAATGCTTTTATCCTCAATGGTATTTTATAATTCAACTTCTTAATTTTAACAATTCTACCCCCTCAGTCAACTACCAAAAAAATAATTTGTGGATAAGAAATATGCACTAAATAATTAAATATTATATAATTGTTATTATGGAAAAATTACCCCAGCAGAATTCTTCTGGAGAAGGTGAACTGATGAAATTTAATTCACCCCAAGAGGAATTAAATTTTTTAAAGGAACAAATTAGACAAAAAGAAATCGGGCTTAATAAAATAAACCCGACTGAACAGAAACCTGGCGAACCTACCCAAAAGGTCCTCCAACAATACGCTAAAATTGAAGCAAAAAAAATATTGACTGAGTCACACCAAATAAAAGAAAAAGAAGCAAAAAAAATTATTCTTGAACTTGAACCCCGAGCCAGCGACAAGCAAATTGAGGAACTTTTGGGTATTCTAGAAGAAAAAGGCATTAAAAATACCTTAACGATTGTCCAGCAAATGAAAAATTCTGCCTTGGAGGATGACTTTCACCGTGTCTTGGTCCAGTACATAAAAACAGGCCACCCAATTAAAGACCTCCCCGAAAAATCTTTGTTGTTTGAAATTCTCAAAATGACACTCTACGAGGTCTCTTTACCCAATAATGAAAAACAACAAGAAAAAACCTTGAAGGAATTAATCTCATTAATGGAACAATTCTATTCTGGGATGCTCTCTGTTTCTGATACTAGAAATAACTATACTAATTACTTTAGTTTAGAAATAGCTATATCAAACAATGAGGATGAGGTCGTCTTTTATATCTCTGTACCTGACGGAAAGGAAGACTTGTTTGAAAAACAAATCCTATCTATCTTTCCAGAGGCTAAAATAAAAGAAGTTAAGGATGACTATAACGTCTTCAGTGAGGGATATGCTTTGGCCGGATCGCAATTAACCTTAACTAGGAAACCAATTTATCCCCTCAAAATATATACTGATTTTGACTACGACCCCCTTAACATTGTCCTCAGTTCTTTTGCTAAAATACAGAAAGATGAGGGAGCTGCTATTCAAATAATTTTTAACTCCCGAAAAAATTCTTATAATGAAAAATACAAAGGAGCTCTAACTAAAATACAAAAAGGTATCTCCGTTTCAAAAGCTTTAGATATACCTGAGACCTTGGTAGGGAGCTTCACTAAGTCCCTCAAAGAAGCTCTTTTTACAAACAAACCCCCCAAGGAAGAAGCCGGACCAGTGATTGATGAAGAAGTAGTTGAAAATATAAAAACTAAAATAGACAGTCCTATCATTCAAACAAACATCCGCTTAGTCAGTTCTGCTCAAAACCAAGATAGAGCTAATAACATTTTATCTGAAATGGAAGCTTCTTTTAACCAATTTGAGAATTCGGGAAGTAATAAAATTATTTTTAAAAGACTAGAAAAAAGCAATTTAAAGAAACTTATTCATAATTTTTCCTTTAGAGAATTTAATAAAAAACAAATTATTCCCCTTAACCTAAAAGAAATAGCAACAATGTTTCACCTCCCTAATACGGGAATCAAATCTTCTCACCAACTAAAACAAGCTGGGGCTAAATCTGCTCCAGCACCTTTATCCTTACTTCCGGAAGGGACACTTTTAGGAATAAACACTTACCACAACCAAACAACCAAAATCTATTTGAACCCAGAAGATCGGTTTCGTCATTTCTACATTGTCGGGCAAACTGGTACTGGAAAAACCGTTTTATTAAAAAATATGATTATTCAAGATATTCAAAAGGGTGAGGGTGTTTGTTACATTGACCCTCACGGTGTAGATATCCAAGATGTATTAGCTAATATTCCCCCCGAAAGATATGAAGATGTTATCTACTTTGACCCAGCTAATTTAGACTACTCAATGGGATTAAATATGCTGGAGTATGATGTCAATTACCCTGAACAAAAAACTTTCGTCGTCAATGAGATGCTCTCCATTTTTAATAAATTATTTGATATGAAAACCGCTGGGGGGCCTATGTTTGAACAATATTTCCGTAATGCCGTTCAACTAATCATTGATGACCCGAATGACCACAGTACCTTGTTAGATATTTCTCGAGTACTTTCTAACGCTGAATACAGACGAGAAAAATTAGCCCGATGCAAAAACCCCGTTGTTATCCAATTTTGGAGAGAAATTGCGGAAAAAAGTGAAGGGGACTTGTCCTTAAAAAATATGGTGCCTTACATCACCAACAAATTTGATGTTTTTTTGAGTAATGATTTTATGCGACCCATTGTCGCCCAAGGGAAATCAGCCTTCAATTTCAGGGAAGTAATGGACCAAAAGAAAATTCTCTTGGTCAACCTAAGCAAGGGTCGTTTAGGAGAAATCAACTCTCATCTCTTAGGTTTGATTATTGTGGGAAAAATTTTAATGGCAACTTTATCTCGAGCTGATGCTACTACCTCTTTACCTCCTTTTTATCTTTACATTGATGAATTCCAAAATGTTACCACTGATTCCATTTCGGTTATTCTTTCAGAAGCTCGTAAATACAAATTATCACTCAACATAGCCCACCAATTTATTGCCCAGTTAGACGAAAACATCCGAAATTCTGTCTTCGGCAATGTTGGCTCCATGGCAACTTTTCGTGTTGGTAATGACGACGCGGAGTATCTTGCCAAACAATTTGAGCCAGTTTTTGAAGCTAGGGATATTGCTAATTTAGATAACTATAATGCTTATCTAAAAATTCTAGCGAAGGGACAGCCACAAAAACCTTTTAATATTCAAACCATGGCTCCTCAGCAAGGTAAGCCAGAAATAATTGAACAATTGAAAGAATTAAGTAATTTAAAATATGGGACTGAACGAGCCACGGTTGAAAAGAACATAATGGCAAGATACAATGGTTAACATAAATCAACAAAGATTATTAATTAAATTACCAACTAATAAATTTTGTTATGAATGGAAAGATACCTAACCAACCACAAGAAGAACCTCCCAAAATAATTACGCCTTCTTTTGAGTCAAAGGGGAGGATGGGCGAAGATGTCATTAATAGTTCAAAACGTTTCATAGAGAACCTTGATGAACTGAAAGCAACCAAAGAAAAACAGGCCAAAGGGGAAATACTTTCTTCAATTGAAAGTACCCGATTAAGAGAAGAAGAAATAAGGGTCAGAAATATTAAAGAAAAAAATCCTGATGAAAAACAGGGAGAAGCAATGGAATCTTTTATAAAGAGACAGGGGGAACAATTCCTAGAAACAACATCTGCTCATAAAGCGGAGCCAGCCAACCCAGAAAATGAAGAGGAAATAATTGAGTTAACAGATGTTGTAAGAGAAGGTCATGTTCCAAAAAACACAGAAAATCAAACTGAACAAGACACAAGTGGTAATACCACAGAAAATAACGAAAACCAAACCGATACAGAAAAAATCAAAACCGAGTTAGATGAAGCAAGGAAAACATATGCCGAAGAATATTTAAAAGTCGTTGGTGACGAGTCAAAGAATTCTAACCGTATAAAAAAAATTAGGACGGCCCTTGGACTTCAAGTAGACGTTGAAGAAACCCCTGAACTAAAAGCTAAAAAAGAAAAATATTTAATAGAGATAAAAAACAAAAGAAAGGAACTTTACGAAAAAGCAAAGAGAGAAATAGATGGAAAAAGTATACCAGAAGAAAGCAAAGAAAAATTATTAAAAGAAGAACAGAAAAAAATTGCTAAGATAACCGTTGTCTTGGAAGCAAATCTTCTCTACAACCAAAAGAAAGATTTAGAATTGGAAACCAAAGGAGGAGATGGCACAAAAGAGAAGGTTCTGAAAATTACCGGAAGAATTGTTGATAAATATCGAAAGATGCCTTTACGTAAAAAACTATTAATTTCTGCTGGCTTGTTATGTGGAGGGGTAGCAGCAGGTTTTGCCGGCGGAGCAACAGGGATTGCCTTAGCCACAGGAGTAGTAACAGGGAAACTCATTCAAAGGACCTTGGGGGGAGCCGCTACAGCAGTAGGCTTAGAAGCACTAATTAAAAGCCGTCAGGAAAAAAGAGGTGAGAAAGAAACGATGAAATTATTTAATGGACTAAAGAAAAGTATAGAGGCCAGCAACGAGGAATTAGATAAAAAATTATTTGAATTAGAAGGAAGTAAAGGAAAACAAAAATTTTCACGTTATACCCTAGCTGGAATGATGGGGCTTCTTGTTAGTTCTGGTGCAGTCGCAGAAGCTGCCAAAGAGAGTATCCCAGATTTTTTGAAAGATTGGGCGACAGAAAAATTAGGCGGAGTTGTTAATTGGACAAAAGGAGTGTTTGGAGATACCCCACCCGCTCAAACCAAGGTAGAGGTGGCCGAGAATCCGTCAGTAGTAAAAGGAGTACCTGCTGAAAAGCTAGCAACCCCGACAGCTTCATTAAGTGACGAGTCTGCCCAAAGCGAAGAGTTAGAAATTCCAAAAGAAGAAGTTCTTGGAGACCAAAAAGGGGAACTAACAGGCGGATCAGTTGCAGAAGAAGCAGTCAGCGATAAAAGTATTGATCCGAAGATTAAGAACTCGTCAGTTTTCCCAAATAATTGGAGTGCGCAAGAAAACATCCCGGGAGAAGTGGCCAACATCTCAACCAAATTACCAGAATATTCTATTAAAAGTGGAGATAACTTGTGGAAGATATTAAAGAGTAAAATACCAGAAATTGAAAAATTAGAAAGGCCCGGAATGAAAGATAATGCCGTAGCGAATTTAATTAAAGAGATAGAAAAAGATCCAAAAAGTTACGGAATTTCATCTGATAATGTAGATAATCTTAAAATTGGTGATAATTTAAATATGGACAAAATTCATGAGCTCTTAGATGAAAAAACAATCAAAGGGGAAAAATTGATTGACCATGCGAAAGGGTTAAATAAAGAAGCTTTGGATAAAATAGAAGCTTATAAAGCTACACCTGAAACTGGACCCCAAGAGACATCCGTAGAAAAGGGAACACTTTCTACACCCCCAACACCTGAATTAGATGATAGAGAAATTGCCAAATTAGAATTGGAGAAATTTATTGATGAAGATGTCCAAAAAGCCCAAACTGATTTATTCAAAGCCAGAGAAGATTTAGGAATAGCTAAACAGGTCGTTGATAACCAGTTAGCAGGCAACCCTGAAGAACATGAGATATGGAAAAATCTGGACAATGATGTAGATCAACAAAATAACCTCGTACAAGATTTAGAAAAGAAATTAGGAGAAACACCAAAAAATATAGGAGAACTTCTAAATAAATTAGAGGATAACCTTATCCAAGCCATGAAAGAACAAAATTATTCTAAGGCCATTCAAACCAATTTAGACTTAGCAAAAGCTGATACTGCCTTAGGAGATGGGGAAGCCCCTTTTAGCCGTTTTAAATACGCCTTTGAGATAACTAATAAAATTGGGGATAATTCTAAGAAGTTAGAACTTCTTAGAGTTATTCTTAATGAGTCTATGACTTACAGACAGAAAGAGTTTATAAGCTTCAGAGAATCATTATTAAACAAAATTGGAGAAATAATAACAAAAAACAAATAATTATTAATTTATAAAATAAACACAATTATATGGATAATCAAAAAATTCAAGAAAGTATTATAAAAGAACTTGGTCTTGAAAACTTACCTGAAGATGAACAGGCTGAACTTCTAACTACAATGACTGAGTCAATTTTGAAAAGAATAACTATTAGTGTCTTAGAACAATTAACCGAAGAAGAGAAAATAGAATTTGATCAAGTGAGAGATTCTGATGACCCTGAAAAAATCAGCAATTTCTTAAGAGAAAAAATAGTTAATTATGATGAGATGGTTGAAAACATCATAAAAAACTTCAAGGAAGAAATGAGGGGAACAATGGCTGATTTGGAAAAAGATTTAGAATAAACCGAACCTAAAGTAAAAGAGGCGAGCCGAAGGCTCGCCTCTTTTAATCTAAAATTTAAAATTCCAAACCAGCCATTTAAATTAACCTTTGAAGAGTTAATTTAAATGGCTGGTTTGGTTTGTGTTATACTGTGACAATGTCATACTTAGATGAACTTAATTCGGAACAAAAAAAAGCGGTTCTTCATAAAAATGGACCTCTTTTAATTCTAGCGGGGGCGGGAGCGGGCAAGACCAGAGTCATCACTTATCGTATTTTACATTTAATCAAAAACGGGGTTAATCCCGAAAACATTTTAGCTGTCACTTTTACCAACAAAGCTGCCAAAGAAATGCAAACTCGCATCCTGAAACTTCTGCGTAATGACCGAGAATTAAATTTACCTGTTTCTTTTGACAGTCAACCTTTTATTCGAACCTTCCACTCTCTCGGAGTTCATATCTTAAGAGAGAACTTTAGAGAGTTAGACCTTCCTAAACATTTCTCTATTATAGATAAAAACGATTCTCAAAAAATTATCAAAGATATTTTAAAAAAAATTGATTTAGACCCGAAACAGTTTGAACCAAAAAAAATTTTGGCTATTATTTCTCGCCAAAAGAGTAACTTCAAAACATTCTCTTACCATTCCGAACAAATTGGCAATGAACATTTTTTACAAATAATTAATCGTGTTTGGCAAAAATATGAACAAATCCTGAAACAAGAAAAATCTCTTGATTTTGATGATTTATTACTTAAAACCGCTCTACTTTTAAGTAAAAACCAGAAAATTTTAACCAATTACCAAAATAAGTGGCAATATATTCACGTTGATGAATATCAGGACACTAATAAAGTGCAGTATAAAATTGTAAAATTACTTTCTGGAGAAACCCCCAATATCTGCGTCGTAGGGGATGGTGACCAAAATATTTATTCTTGGCGAGGAGCCAATATAAAAAATATTTTAAACTTTGAAAAAGATTTTAAAAATTCTCGCACAATTTTATTAGAACAAAATTATCGCTCTACACAAAATATTTTAACTGTCGCTAATGAAATCATCGCTAAAAACCAACTTCGTAAAGAAAAAAATCTTTTTACAAAAAATAAAGAGGGGGAGAAAATCGGAGTTTATTCCGCTTATAACGAAAGTGAGGAGGCCAATTTTGTGGCACAAAGATGTAGTGATCTAATTAAACACGAGGAAACACCTCCTCAAGAAATAGCTGTCTTGTATCGCACAAATTTTCAATCCAGAGTTCTAGAGGAAGCTTTTTTAAATAACAATGTTCCTTATCAGGTTCTAGGCACCAAATTTTTTGAAAGAAAAGAAATAAAAGATATTGTCGCTTTTATAAAATCAGCCCTCAACTCAGATGACCTAACCTCTTTCAAACGAATTGTAAATATTCCCTCTCGGGGAATTGGCAAGGTTACTCTGGCTAAAATATTTTCTCATAAAGAAAACGAATTAGGACCTCTGGTGAAAGAAAAGATTATCAATTTGAGAAACCTTCTTAATAAAATAAAAATAGCTAGTCAAACAGAAAAACCTTCAAATTTGATTAAATTTATTATCCGAGAAACTGGATTAGAAAGTAAATTAAAAAATGGAACTGAAGAAGATTTAGAACGTTTGGCCAATATGAAAGAGTTCGTTTCTTTGGCTTTAAAATATGACAAGATAACAATCGGAGAGGGGATTGAAAAATTGTTGGAAGACTATGCTTTGGCTTCCGACCAAGACCAATTAGAAGAAAAAACTCAAGCGGTTAAATTGATGACAGTCCATGCTTCCAAAGGACTTGAGTTTAATTATATTTTTATCGTCGGATTAGAAGATGGACTTTTTCCAAGTAAAATAAATGATGAAAAAAATCAAGAACGAAGAGAAGAAGAAAGACGATTATTCTATGTTGCCTTAACAAGAGCTCGGAAAAAAATATTTTTATCTTATGCTTCCAGCCGAACAATTTTTGGCTCACACAAAACAAACATCGTTTCTGAATTTATTACCGATATTGAAGAAAATCTTTTAGAAAATGAAAATTCTAATTTCCAAAATGATGCTTCTTTTGACGACCCAACTTTTAATTCAGACAAAGTTGAATATTTAGAATAGTAATTCACTTAGCGCTCCAAGTGCTAAGTGAATTATAAAAATGGGCAAAATTAAAGAGGTCAAGCAAAAAACTTGACCTCCGTAGTTTCAAAATGACAAAAAAGAGGAACTTGGGAACCTTATTACTCAAACCCCTTGAAAAGAAGTTCTCTCGTCCCTTTGAGTGCCCTAACTCGAGCACAACAAGGACCCTTGAGGATTTCCTTAACTCTTTGCTGAAGAGCCAACAAATCCCAGAGATTTTCAACAGAACTCCTATCAAAAGACATCCTGTGTCGACTGATCAGTTGATCTAGTTGTTGATCAATTTCCGACAAAAAATCAAGAAAATGTTGCTCTTCGCTCAAGCTAAGGGGGCAAAGTTTTTCAACCCCCTCCAAAGCCCTAAAACACTTCCTGGCTTCGCTTTCCTCCTCTGCCCTGGCGACTGCAAGAAACAACACAAAAAAAATCGCGGCCACCACCAACCCCAATATAACAGTACTGAATCTTTTCATGTTTTCCTCCTCTCTTGTTGTTTTTATTTTAAAACTAAACTACTACCTCAATATAAGATATACTTTTTCTCCCATTTGTCAACAAAAAAACAAAACACCCTCCAATTCTTCTCATTCACTTAGCGCTTGGAGCGCTAAGTGAATTAAAAAAAATAGAATAAAAAAATTTAGAATAAAAATTAAAATAATTATTAATCAAGGAACTCATTAATTTTTCAACAGGAGCAAAATCATCAGTTAAGACAGTGGCAGTCGGTGAAATAATTAAGGTCTCAGTTGGAACAACTTTATCCAATAATTTTTCGCCACCTTTAACTTCTTTTAATTTGGTAAGTAAATATTCTGAACTAATAGATTCTTTAGAATTAACTGCAACAAAAATTATATTTTGGGGGCTTGTCTTGTCGCCACCATAAGCAAAAACATACAAATTATCAAATGTCTTTTTAAAAGTTTTAAACATTGAATCAAAAAATTCAGAATTGTCGCCTTCTAAACTAGACATAAAATTAAGAATATAAATACCTCCCTCCTTTAAATGGTTTTTAACCAACTCATTAAACTGAAAAGTAACCAAATGCCACGGAATAGAAATAAAAGCATTGTAAGCATCCCCATAAACAACATCGAATTTTTTATCAATTCCACCTAAAATCAACCGAGAGTCACCTACTTTTGTTATGATAGGGTAATCATTTAGGTTAAAAAATTCCTCCGCTACCTCTGTAACCTCAGGGTCGATTTCAGAAACAATAATATTTACACCATCATAGAAATTATAAAATTTTTTAGCAATGTCATAAGCACCACCTCCGATTATAAATATATCCTCAACATCTTTTTTAAAAATGGATATAACTGGATAAATAGAGGTATAAATATCAAGATCTGCTCCTGTCTTATCCTCTACACCATGTGAATCAATATCTAAAAAAAGCAACCGGGTTTCCTTTCCAAAGAGAAATTTATCTACAACAGATATTTTATAATAATCGCTTTCATCACTAAAAATTATTTTTTTATCTCTCTCCTCATACAAAAGAATAACAACAAGCATAACCACGATAAAAATAATCGCTAATAAAAATTTTTTATCTTTGTAAAAAATTTTTTTAGGAGAAAAACCCAAAAATAAGATAGAGGAAAAAATAAGAAAGATAAAAGAGACTATTAGAAAACTATTTGTAGTACCAATCACCCCCGTAAGGAAAAAACCCGTTAAAAATGTCCCCACGATACTACCTAAGGACCATAAAGAGGAAATTACCCCTGACTGAACTCCCAAACACTTTGACTTTGTTGCAGATGAATAAAGCTTTAAAGTAGGAGCATATAAACAACCTAAAAAAAATGATGGTAAAAGAAAAAGCGTAAAAGAAACCAATAAAATCCGACTTAAAAGAGAAAAATCATTTAAAATAAAAAAAGAAATGCCTTTTATAAAAAAGGGGATTAATCCGATAAAAAAAGAGGCCCCTAAGAGAAAAATTGCTATTGTTTTTCTTGATTTATATTTATCTATAAAATAACCTCCTATATAATTTCCTCCAGCCAAACCTAAAAGAACCACGCCCATAACTGATGTCCAAGTATAAACAGAAGACCCTAGAACAGGAGAAACAGCCCTTACAGCAGTTAATTCAATCACCATAACACAAACTCCACACCCAAATGAAAAAGAGAGAAAGAAACATCTATAGAGAAAATTTTTGTTTACTTTTTGCATAAAAATTAAATAATATTAAGTATATTAACATTATCAAAAGAAAAAAACACCAAAATAAAATATATTGTATAATGTTTAATTATGCTTAAAGCTAAAAAATCACTGGGACAAAATTTTTTAAAATCAAAACAAATTTTAGATAAAATAGTTAAAACAGCTGACCTAAAAGCCAGTGATGTTATCTTAGAAGTAGGCCCAGGAAAAGG
>CAYWKC010000008.1:0-23894 GCA_964459145.1 uncultured Candidatus Saccharibacteria bacterium | reverse complement strand
AAAGGAACTCTGGCTGCACCCTTTGGTGCTAACGTAGCGGTTGGTTGTGAACCAGCTGTGACTGTCAAGCCTGTGCCGGCTGGTGTAACTACTGGGGTTCCTGGGGTAACTGGCGTTACTACAACTGATGTTGTCATGGTGTTCAACTTTGCTCGTGTTGAAGCTCCCACATAACCTGTTCCAGCTGTCAAACCAACTGGTGTCAAAATTTCAGAAGCATATTTGTTCTGGAATTTAATCACAGCGGTTTTAGTTAATGAACCAAAATATTCTGATTCTAATCCTTTTGAACCAACGCCTGAAGTAGCCACTTGTGTGTCTGCACTCATGTTTAGAACTTTTTGAAGATTCAAAACATCTGCCCCACTGTCACCTTGTGAAAGGTTTTTTGTGAAGTTGTAAGAAACACCTGTTGTAGTGCTTCCCCCCATTGCGGATAATTGAGCTTGTAATGTTGAAATCATTGCAAGCAAACTACTTATTTGTGCTGTTAACTCTTCTATTGTTTGAGCTTGAGCTGGAGCAACTGCGCCACCAAACACAAAAGTTAGAGCCATAGCACCACCTACGAAAACTGAAGCAAATTTCATTGTTGCAGATTTCTTAAGTCGAAATATACTCATAAATTTTTATTCAAGATTTCTTAAATTTTAATTAACTAATAAAGGTTTTCGCTAGCAGAGCTAGCGAGGAGCCAACCTATATTAACTCCTCGGTTCGGGAATTTAAAATACTTCACTTCGTTTCATATTTTAAATTCCTCTCACTCTACGTCGCTAATAATAACTATTAATGTATTTAAGAAACCAGCTGATGATACAAAATTATTTTTTACAGTTTCGACTCTAAACTATAATTTCATATCAAACTAATAATTAATAAACTGATAATTTCGTTTGTGGTTTTCTTTGGATCACGAAATAGAACTCGTTACGTTACGAGAATTCTATTTCGTAATCCAAAGTAATTTATTTGCTTTACATTGCCTAAATTTACGACCAAACTTAGTCACAATGTATTCAAGTGTATTTTTATTTTTTCAATCTATTTTTAATTTTTCTCTTTCTGAATATTAAATTTTCAACGAACAGCAATCAACAAATTTCCTCCCTATCTGAAGTCGGAAAATTGTCTGAATAATTATATCTCGCAATAGCTAACTTGCAAAGAAATTTTGTGGATAACTTCACAAAAAAGACAAGACATAACCCTACATATATTATAATAATAGCCATAAAAAAGCAACAATCTCTGTGAAATTAATTTTGTAAAATCTTGCCTCTTTTTTACTTAATTTAATGAATATTGACTCCACCGCCTTTCTCCTTCTTTTTTAATAACCCCCTCTTTCATCAAAACCTGTAATTCTCTTTGAATTGTCTTCTCTCCACAACCATCAATTACTTGCGAAATGTCCTTTATAGTCAATTTTTGTCCCTTACTAAACAACTTTAAAATATCGTCTTTTCGTGTCTTTTTTTTTGCTGAATAACTAATTTTTTGTTTCTTTTCAAGGCCACTTTGTAAATTAAAAGACAATTTTGTGTGTCCTTTATAATGTCTTTTAGTCAATTCTTCCCCCTCAAGCGAACTACTTTCTAAGGATAAATTGCCACCCTTGACCTTAAAAAAGTTGTGCTCTAAAAATTGGGAATCGTTTTGCTTGACTTCATTAAAACCACGGTCAATAAATTTAAGTAAAAAATCTAATTCTCTCTTAAGGATGACAGTGTTCATTTCCGTCATTATATTGGCCACAAAAGAAATTTCTAAAAAAGAAATTATTTCTAGAATAAGTCCTTTGATATCAGACATGACTTTATCTTTATATGATAAATTAATATCTTTCAAAGACAGAGTGTCTGATAAGAGTTTTAAACTTTTTTCCCTCAACTGCCATCTTAAGGACTCTTCTGGAGGAAAATAACCTGTAATAAGATAAACGGCCGAAACAATTTTTTCCACTTTTTGAGAAAAAAAAGTTAAATATAAATCATAATTTCCGCTTTTTTTGACTATTTTAAGAGAATTCATTTGTCTTTTATAATAATATTTAATTATGTCTTTTAAATTATTTCTTTGTCTTATAAATAATTTTTGTCTTTCAATTAAGTCCTATATTATGTCCATTATATCTTTGTCTTTAAAAAAAACAAGGCTACTGAAAAACAAACTATAAATATATAAGCATAAGCTCAGATTTTCTGCTATCTCACTTTTGAAAATGGTATGGGCTTGGGGCTGGGTTTCCAAAAGTGAGATAGCGAAAAATCTTTATTTTTATCTTTGTAAAACCAAGCGCTTAAGAAAAAAGTTTACTTTTAACTTTTTTATTTATCCCCTTTCTGTGATATTATTAGAGGATAAATAAGCTTTAATAAAACAAATTGAGAAACATAAAATAAATTAATGAAAACGAAAAAAAAGAAGGAAGAAGCCAAAATTAAGAAATTAAAAGACGGAACTAGACAAAGTATTATTGCAATAATCATTTTTGTTTTGGGTATTTTTTTATTACTTTCATCTTTTGGATATGGAGGAATGGCGGGAAATAAAATTTATGAAATTTTAAATTCCTTATTTGGAATTGGATATTTTCTCCTACCAATTACTTTATTTATTTTGGGTTACGCAATTTTGAAAGAACTTAAACAAAATTTTGCAATGATTAGATCAGTCAGCTCATTAGTTCTCTTCTTATCAAGTTTAGGAATAATTGATTCCCTTTTTAGAAAAGGCGGGGTTGTGGGCGAATTTGTTTCAACTCCGTTGTTGAAGTTCTTTGACCTCTATATTAGTTTAATTTTCTTAACTGCTCTTCTTTTAATTTCTATTTTAGTTATTTTTGACATTCAATTAAAAAATTGGAGTTTGTTTTTTTGGAATAAAATCAAACAAAAAGAATTAGAAGACTTAGACAAGGAAGATGCTGAAGACGACCTTGAAGAGGAAAAGGAAAACGAAAAAGCTTATGAAGAAAAAATAGATAAGACCATCAAACAACAAACTCGAGTAAACGAAAATTCAGACAATGATTTTGAAAAAGGAATTGATATCCAAGGAAGTTTTCTCTCAAGAAAAGCTCTGGCTTACTTTGGCAAAAAAACAATTTTACCCCCTCTCTCTCTTTTAGAAAAAGACAAGGGAAAGCCAGAAGTAGGAGATATTAAAGCCAACGCCAATATTATTAAAAGAACTTTAAAAAACTTTGGTATTAATGTTGAAATGGATGAAATATCTATTGGACCCTCAGTAACAAGATACGCTCTGAAACCAGCCGAAGGAATTAAGTTATCACGAATTATTAGTTTGCAAAATAATTTATCGTTAGCTTTGGCAGCACATCCTCTCAGAGTAGAGGCCCCTATTCCTGGCAAGTCCTTGGTCGGAATTGAAATCCCCAACAATGCAAGAACCATTGTTGGGTTAGCTACCCTCTTTTCTTCTAAAGAATACAAACAAAGTAAAAATCTGTTAACGATGGCTTTAGGAAAAGATATCGGCGGAAAAACCCATTTTGTTAATTTAGCAAAAGCTCCACATATTTTGATTGCAGGAGCGACTGGAGCAGGAAAATCAGTAACTATCCATACCCTAATTACTTCCTTCTTGTTTAGAGCCACCCCGAATGATTTGAAGTTTATAATGATAGACCCCAAAAGAGTGGAGCTCACTCAATATAAAAATATTCCTCATTTACTCACCCCAGTTGTCACAAATGCCAAAAAAGCTATCTTGGCTCTTAAGTGGGCGACTAAAGAAATGGATAGGCGCTATGATGTTTTAGAAGCCAGTTCTTCTAGAGATATTCAATCTTATCATGAAAATATTGTTACCCCTGCTTACGAAAAGGCTACCAAAGATAAAGAAGTTGACACTGATAATCTCCCAGAGACAATGCCCTATATTGTCATCGTCATTGATGAATTAGCTGATATTATGCAAACCTATCCACGAGAGCTAGAAGCCGTTATTGTTAGATTAGCTCAAATGAGTCGTGCTGTAGGAATACATTTAATTCTTTCCACCCAAAGACCTTCTGTTAATGTCATTACTGGATTAATCAAAGCCAATGTGCCCACAAGAATTGCCCTTCAAGTTGCCTCTCAGGTTGACTCTCGAACAATTCTTGATATGGCTGGAGCTGAAAAATTACTCGGGGCTGGCGATATGCTTTACTTATCGGGAGAAATGTCTAAACCAATCAGAATTCAATCTGCCTTTATCTCAGAAAAAGAATTAAAAAGAGTGGTTCAATTTCTTATAGAGACCTACCAAGACGAAATTCCTGAGGAAATAGATATTAATTCTCCTGAACAAGAAAAAAACCCTCTCTTTGACTCCTTATCACCAAATTACGAAGAGGAAAACGAGGAACCTTTATACGAAGAAGCCAAGGAAACAATAATTTCTGCTGGAAAAGCTTCTACGTCATTTTTGCAAAGAAAATTAAGAATTGGTTATGCTCGAGCAGCCAGAATAATAGATATGCTTGAAGAAAACGGCGTCATTGGGCAAGGAGAGGGTTCAAAACCGCGCCAAGTTATTTCAAACCCAATCGATGATAAACAAAGACAAGAGCAGACAGAAGAAACCGGAAAAGAGTATTTGGAAGAAGATGAAGAAGATAAGAATTATTGAAAATGAGGAAACCTATAAAATTTATTAAGATAATATTTTTTGTCCTCATAATTTTAACAATATTATGTTATTCTTATTATCAGATGAAAGATTACCTAAAAGGTCCTGTTCTTGTCTTAACTGAACCAGTTGATAATTCAACACTTTATCAGAATGATATTTTGGTAAAAGGTTATGCAAAAAACATTTCGTATATAAGTATGAATGGCGGACAAATTTTTACAAACCAAGCAGGTCAATTCGGTGAAGAAATATTATTGTCAGAGGGTTTAAATATAATTGAGATTGTGGTTAAAGATAAATATGGCAGACAAAACCAACAGACATTAAATTTAGTTTACCTTGTTAAATAATTATTAAAAAACAATTTATGGCTAAAATAAAAAAAACACCCAAGCAAGAAATAAAGAAAATCAAAACCCCCAAGAAAGCTGACCATTTAGGAGACGTGGAAGATACCATTTCACAGATAAAAACTAAATTCGGTGAGGGGTCTATTATTCGTTTAGGAGATGCCCCTAAAGTTGGAGTGGAAGCCATCTCTACTGGATCAATTGGATTAGATGATGCCTTAGGCATTGGAGGGTTACCCCGTGGGAGAGTGATAGAAGTTTTTGGGCCAGAATCATCTGGAAAAACTACTTTGGCCCTACAAGTTGTCGCACAAGCACAAAAAAGTGGAGGAATTGGAGCTTATGTTGATGCAGAGCATGCTTTAGACCCAGATTACGCCAGCAAGATAGGAGTTAACACAAAAGAACTCCTCGTTTCGCAACCAGACACAGGCGAACAGGCCTTAGAGATTACCGAAAGTCTAGTCCGCTCTGGAAAAATTGATGTCGTTGTCATTGACTCTGTGGCAGCCTTAACACCTAAAGATGAAATCGAAGGTGATATGGGCGCCCACCATATTGGAAGACAAGCTCGTTTAATGTCTCAAGCTTTAAGAAAATTAACAGCGATTGTCGCCAAAACCAAAACTACTGTTATTTTTATCAATCAAATTAGAATGAAAATTGGTGTAATGTTTGGTAATCCAGAAACAACCCCAGGAGGAAAAGCTTTAAAATTTTATACTTCAGTTCGTTTAGATATCAGAAGAATAGCCCAAATTAAAAAAGGAGATACTGTTGTAGGAGGACGAGTAAGGGTTAAAGTTGTAAAAAATAAGGTGGCTCCCCCCTTCAGAATGACTGAATTTGACTTAATTTACAACGAGGGTATCTCTAGAGAAGGAGAGCTTATTGCTTTAGGAGAAAAATACGGAATAATTGCTAAAGCTGGTTCTTCTTACAGTTATGGAGAGGCAAAACTGGGAAGAGGTTACGATGCCACTCGTCAATTTCTCAAAGAGAATAAAAAAACTTCTGACGAAATCTTAAAAAAGATTAAAGAAAAAATGAAAGAAAGATAAATTAGTTAAAAGTCAACCCAGTTAACTAAATATATGATGTTATCATACAACGAAATTCTCCCAAAAAAGTTTATAGAATTAGATGGTATCCCTTATGAGGTTATCTCTGTTAAAGTTTTCAGGAAACAACAGAGAAAACCAGTAAACCAAACTAAACTAAAAAATCTTTTAAACGGCAAACAAGCTGACAGAACTTTTCAGCAATCAGATAAAATAAAACAAGCTGGAATTGAATTTCGAAAAATCAAATATTTGTACAAAAACCGTGAGGAATTTTGGTTTTGTGAAGAAAGCAATCCTCACCAAAGATTTAAAATTGACCAAGAAACTGCTTCCGCAAAATTTTTGAAAGAAAATACTTTGGTTGATGCAATGCTTTTTGGCAATAGAGTAATTGGAATTACCCTACCGACAAAAATAAATCTAAAAGTAATAGATGCCCCTCCATCTAATAAGGGCAATACCGCCTCAGGAGCAACCAAATCAGTTATATTAGAAACTGGAGAGGCTATTGTTGTCCCTGTTTTTATTAAAGCGGGAGATGTTGTCCGAGTTAACACAGAAAAAGGAGAATATGTGGAGAGGGTATCCAACTAATAAACATTTGACACCTAAAAACCACCGTCAGACGGTGGTTTTTGGGTGTCAAATAAAAAAATCTATTTTATTTTATTTTGCTGTGAAAGGTAAAAAGCCCAAAAACCTAGCTCGCTTGACAGCTTGGGCTAGTTGTCTTTGATGTTTTGCACATAAGCCAGTTTTCTTGCGAGATAAAATTCTCCCATGGGGATTAGTGAACTTTTTAATAGCCTCCACATCTTTGTAATCAATTCTACTTATATTATTTTGTGAAAAAAAACATTGATTCATAATTTTTTACTGATTAACTAACCCAGATTTAGAAAGGAATATCTTCTGGATTTATTTCTTCCGTAGGGTATTCAATCTCATCGCTTTTTACTTCTTCTGAATTATTATTTTTATTTTTATTAAAATTTCCAGAATCACCTTCTCTCCTTGGTCCAAACTGAACACTTTCAGCGACAATCTCAGTCCTATATTTTTTGACGCCCTCTGATTCCCAACTCTTTGTTTGTAAACGACCTTCTACTAAAATACTACTCCCCTTCCTCAAAAATTGAGCAACGTTCTCTGCTTGGCGACCAAAAGCAACGATATTATGATATTCAACTGCTTCTTGTTTGTTTCCTTCTTTATCTTTCCAAACTCGATTAGTAGCTACCCCTAAATTAACAACTTGGGCACCAGAAGGGAGAGCTTTTAATTCAGGATCTCTCGTCAAGTTTCCAATAATTGTTACCTTATTTAAATACATATAATTTAGTTTAAAGTAAAAAGTCTGTAAAGTCAAAAGTTTTCTCTGCTTTTGACCTTATGAACTTTATGAACTCTTGACCCGTTAAACTTTTTATTTAACTGAGTCGGCTTATTTCTTATTTAATAACTAATTTATCAATTGTTTCATCTAAATCCTTTTCTTTTACTTTTTCTTTTTCTGAAATTTTTGAGAGAACATTCCTCTCGTCTTCTTGAATAATTTTTGTAATTTTAATAGGTTTTATTTCTTTTTTATCTTTTTCTTTTTCACTAGAAACTTTAGTAACAAGTTTTTTTTGAAAAGAAACCAAAGAGTCCTCTTCTGTTGTTTTCATAAGAAGGTATCTCAAGATATTGCTGTTTTTATCTAAGTCCTTTTTTAGCTCAACCAACTTATTAGAGATGGCTTTAAATTTTAACCAAACAAAATAGGCCTCTGCAAATAAATGTTTTTCGTTCCCAGTTATTTTTTTCATAGAATAAGCTAACTCTAGCCTATTTGGACCCGCCCCTGATAGAAAATTAAAGCCGAGTTTTTCTAAAGATAATTTTATATTGGAAACTTCTAAAAGCACATCCTTATCAGAAATAATAGGCACAAAAAGACACCCCACCTCATAAACAGCGCCTTCGTTTTCGTCCTGTTGATTCATTTTCATAAGCATTAGGTTATCACAAATCGGCTTATAGAGCAATAGTAGACTAGCTATTTAGCTATTAGCTATTAGTTTTTAGAGAGAAAACTCTAACAGCGTTTTTTATCAAAATTTCTTTAGTTTTTGCCAAATCCATTTGTTTTATTTCAGCAATTTTTTCCACTATTTCTTTAATAAAAAGCGGGCTATTTCGTTGACTTCGATAAGGCACTGGGGCCACAAAAGGGGCATCCGTTTCCGACATAATCTTTTCTAAAGGGAGAAATTGAACAACTTCATCATAATTATGAGTAAAGGTGACAACCCCTCCAAAAGAAAAATTAAAATCTAAATTAAGATATTGTTTTGCAATATTTATATTACCAGAGAAAAAATGAATGTCCCCTCTCAACTTTTCGCCAAACTCTTTCTTTTTTGATTTTAAAATATCTAAAACTTCAGGGTGAGCATCCCGACAATGAATCATCATCGGTTTATTATATTGGGTAGCAAAATTAATTTGAGTTTCAAAAAGTTTTATTTGTTTTGTCTTTTCTTCCTTTGATTCATCTTTTATTCTAAAAAAATCTAAACCACATTCCCCAACTGCAACTACCTTAGGATGTTTAATTAATTCTGAAAAATCTGAATCAATAAATTGTTCAGTAGCATCAGTCGGATGATAGCCAATCGTTGCAAAAATATTTTTATGTTTATTGGCTAAAGCTACCGCTTTAGAAGAAGACGGTTTATCTACCCCCACAGTAATTACTCCGATTTGTTCTTTCTGAAGCTTTTCTATCAATTCTTCCCGATCCTCATCAAAATCTTTCATATCCAAATGAGTATGAATGTCTACATATCTATACATAAAATTATTTACGAATAAATAATAGCTCAAGAGGAGCTTTATTTGTTCTAATTAAATCTTGAATTTTTTGAGCAGTTTCTGGCAAGAAAACTTCAAGCAAACAAGCAATTTCCCACAAATTGGCTAAATAATCTTCAACCATCATTTGAGCTTTAGCCAAATCTTCTTTAACTACTTTAAACGGTTCCTCCTCCTGAATTTTTTTATCAATCAACCCAATCTTCTCCCAAATCAAATCTACTGTCTCACCCAACCTAAACTCATCCATCAAATTAGTAAAATCTAGGTTATCCTCCCCTTTAACGCTCGGCGTTGAGAAGTTAACTTGATAATTTTCTACCATTTTCATCACTCGACTAACCAAATTTCCCAAACCATTCGCTAGATTAGCATTGTAAACTTCTTTAAATTTTTCCATAGTTAAGTCAGAGTCCTCATACATATTAATATGTCTAGCTACATAATAACGCAAAGCATCTGTTCCATATTCAGCAATAATATCCAAGGGGTTAATAACATTTCCAATGCTTTTACTCATCTTCTGCCCACCCGAATTGATAAAACCAAACACGTAAATCTGTTGAGAAGGTTCCAAATTAGCCGACATCAACATCGCCTGCCACATCGCTGTTTGTTGACGTAAATTATCCTTTCCACAAACCTGCGTGACTGGCCACCATTCTTCAAAATTCTTTTGATCACTAGGCCACCCTAAGGTAGAAATATAATTAACAAGTGCATCAAACCAAACATACATCACCTGGTCATTATCTTCTGGCACTGGTACACCCCAAGGCATTTTTTCTTTAAGACGAGAAATACTAAAATCTTGTAAACCTTTTTCCACAAACTTGGTAATTTCATTTAGACGAAAATCTGGTTTAACAAAATCTGGATTGTTTTTATATAAAGCTAACAGTTTGTCTTGATACTTAGAAAAACGAAAAAAATAGTTTTCTTCCTTAATTTCTTCAATCGGTCTTCCTGGGTGCAAAGAACATTCTCCATTAACTAATTCTGAATCAGTTTTTTCTAATTCACAACCTACACAATATTTTACCTTGTAATTTTTCTTATAAATGTCTCCTTTAGCTTTACACCTTTGCCAAAACTCTTGAGCCGCTTTTTGATGGCCACTATCAGTTGTTCTCACTATCTTAAGAATCTGTTTGTCCAATCCCATTTGTTGGATTTGATTCTCAAACTTAAGAAAGGCCTTATCTACAAACTCTTGGAGTCCTAATCCCTGAGCTTGAGCTGTATTTAAAATTTTTTGTCCATGTTCATCAGTTCCAGTATTCAGTAATACATCAAAACCCATCGCCTTTTTATAGCGAGCCAAAATATCGGCCCTTATCATTTCTGTAGCATGCCCAATATGTAAATCAGCATTCACATAAGGAAGAGTGGTTGTAATATAAAATCTACGCTTAGCCATTTTATTATTTCTTCTCTTCTCCCGTCGCTAATGACTGCTTTTTTCTATCTTCTCCTAAATCGTTAATAAACTCCATTAAAACAGCAGCCACTGGAACAGCAATAATTATTCCCAAAAATCCAGCTAACTGAACTCCCACCAACAAAGCAATAATTACCAACAAAGGAGGAACCCCAACAACCTTTTTTACCACCAATGGATAAATTAAATGATTTTCAAATTGCTGAATAATGACATAAAGACCTAATACCATTAAACCTAAAGAAATCCCTCCATCAAGAAAACCAATTAAAATTGCTGGAATAGCTGCTAAGATAGGACCAAACAAAGGAATCAATTCTGCTAAAGCTGCTAAAATCGCTAACAAAAGAGCATATTTAACGCCCAAAATCATCAAGCCCAAATAAACCAAGAGCCCAATAAACAAAGCCAATAAAATTTGTCCTTGCATCCATTTACCAATTTTCAATTGAGACCTTCGCCAGAGACCAATAATATATTTCTCTTGTTTCAAAGGAGTTACCACCCTCAAAAAATTAGTAATTCCGTATTCTTGAACAGCAAAATAAAAGGAAAAAACAATAATCAAGATAAAACTAACTAGTCCTCCAAAAATAGAATTAACTGTCTGCCAAAGACCATTAGCTGTATAATTAGTTGCCAACTTAAGACCACCAATTATTTGATCAAAAGAAAAATTTGATGACAGACTTTGAACCACTTTCTCAGATAAAAAACCACTGCTATTGATAGATGGCCAAATATTGACGGAACTCATATATTCAGGAAGAGACTTTGAGAGATTAGAAACCTCTTCTAAAATTAAAGGAACAAATGTTATAAAAAGACTAGCAAAAATTCCTGCTGATAATAAGTAGACTAAAATAACAGATAAAACCCTTGGTATTTTCCTTCGAATAAACCATTTGGCTAATGGTTCTATGGAAGAAGCAATAACAATCGCCGTCAAAATAACCAGCACTAAATCACGAAAGAGATACAACAACAAAAGCAACAACAAAAACAAGATGGTGCGAATAATCGTGCCTGAACTGATACTTATTGAAAAATTATCTTTCATATTTTAAATAATATCATCTATCCTTTAAGAAAAGCAAATTAAAAATGTAAAATTCTTTGAAGATTTACCTCGTTTTTGATGGGACCGATAACCGCTAAGTTTAATTTATCGTTCTTCAATATTTTATTGGCTACTCTTTTGATATCCTCCTTTGTAATTTTTTTGATTTTTTTGATTTTTTCTCTTGGATTTTCTACTGGTCTTTTCAAAACTTCTTGAATACCATAATATTCTGCGTAAGCATCAGAGGATTCCAACCCTAGAATTAAACTACTTATGAGTTTTTCCTTTACCTTTTTTAATTCTTTCTCCAAAACCAGTTCCTCTTTTAATTTTTTTAATTCTCCTAAAACAACCTTAACAACTTCTTCTACTCTCTTATTGTCTACCCCAACAAAAATTCCCAAATACCCATGGTCCGAATAAGAATCATTTTCAGCTCTAACATAATAGCAGACCCCCATTTCATCTCTTAATTTCTTGAATAACCGAGAACTCATCCCTGCCCCCAAAACACCAGCTAAAATAGAAGTGGCTAAACTATCCTTTTTGAAAAAATCAAAAGTCCTTACCCCTAAAATTAAATGACTCTGGTCTGTTTTTTTATACTCAATTTTTATCTGGGGTTTGTCTTGTTTTTCTTCAACTTTTTTCTTGCCTTCTTTTTGGCTACTACTGATATTTTTAAATTTAGTTTCAATTTCTTTCGTAACCTCTTTCTCATCTATATTCCCAGTCACCACTACTGTAGTAGCAGAAGCCACATAATGTTTTTTTCTGTAATTAACAAAATCATTTTGATTTATTTTTTTAATAAAATTTTTATCCCCTAAAATAGTTCTCCCCACAGGAGTATCTCCATAGAGAAGTTTCATAAATAAATCAGCCACTTTTCTCATAGGTAAATCTTTTTTCAGATTCATTTCTTCTACAATAACCCCTTTTTCTCTTTCTATTTCATCTTTGTCAAAAATTGGATTCAAATACATATCAGAAATGATATCTATCAATTTAAAAGCATTTTTAGAATAGGCCTTGGCATAATAACCAGTAAATTCATAGGAAGTAAAAGCATTTGATTCCGCCCCCAAAGTATCAAGCTCCAGAGAAATATCGCCTGACTGTGGCCTTTGAGTTGTTCCCTTGAAACACATATGCTCTAAAAAATGAGACACTCCATTATTACCCTTTTTCTCATATTTAGAACCAGCTTCCACCAACACTAAGACAGTAACGGTCTTATTATCCAACATTGGCACAGTAATAATCCTCAAACCATTTTTTAAAACTTTCTTTTTAAATTCCATATTTTATTTTTAACTTATTTTAATTTTTTACTCAAATAATTCTCTAATTCGTCTATTTTAATCCGTTCTTGTTCCATCGTATCTCTATCTCGCACAGTGACAGCCCCATCATTTAAAGAATCAAAGTCAAAAGTAACACAATAAGGCGTCCCAATTTCATCTTGGCGACGATATCTTTTCCCAATAGATTGAGTCTCATCATATTGACAGGTAAACTTATCATTGAGATTCTCAAAAATTTTCAAAGCAGGTTGAGTAAGTTCATCTTTTTTTGAAAGTGGCAAAATTGCTATTTGCACTGGAACAATTTTTTTGTTTAGTTTAAGCACCACTCTCACTTCACCGTTGACTTCTTCCTCTGTATAAGCATCATTGATTACCGCAAAAACATACCGCCCGACACCTCCTGATGATTCTATAATATGCGGGATAAATCTTTGGTCGTTGTTTTGATCGTAATAATCTTGTTGTTTACCACACCCTTGGGAATGTTGAGTTAAATCATAGTTACCTCGAGCATGAACCCCTTCTAATTCATCAAATCCCCACGGAAAATTATATTCTATATCCCAAGCATCTTTTGCATAAAAAACTAAATTTTCGTGTTGTTTCCATCTTAAATTTTCCACCTTAAGACCCAAGTCCAAAACAGCTTTCCAACGATACTCTTTTAATTTTTCGTATTCTTCCATCTCTTTCTCTGGTCCCAAAAAATATTGCATTTCCATCTGTTCAAATTCTCTTTCTCTAAATAAAAACTGCCGTGGTGAAATTTCGTTACGAAAAGCTTTGCCTATTTGAGCAATCCCAAAAGGTAATTTTAAATGGGTTGAATCAACAACATTTTTAAAATTAACATAAATACCTTGGCAAGTCTCTCCTCTCAAATAGGTTGGATTGTTATTATTCTCTGTAAAATCACCTAAATTAGATTGAACAAGAAGATTAAATTTTCTTACCACTGAAAAATTTTGTTGCTGACATTTGGGACATTTAATTTTATCTCTATTTTTATCAAAAAGTTTATTGATTTCTTTTCCTGACATTTTTTCATCAGCCACCACACCAATTTCACCCAAAACTTTGTCTACACGAATTCTTGTGTGGCATTCTTGACACTCAGCCATGGGGTCAGAGAAACCTTTAGTATGTCCTGAGGCCTCCCAAATTTTAGGATTCATAAAAATACTAGAATCAAGTCCAACAATATCTCTTCTTTTCTGAACCATCCACCTCCACCAATGATTTTTTATATTATTTTCTAATTCAACTCCCATGGGGCCAAAATCATGGATTCCGGCAAAACCACCATAAATTTCAGAAGAAGGAAAAACGAACCCTCTTCTTTTACATAAAGAAACTATTTTTTCCATTTTATCTAGAAAAACCTTATCTGTTTTTAAAACTTTATTTTTTCCTGTCATAATTATTAAAATTAAATTACGATAATTAAATTACTTAATCACCTTTCCCGCCCCTGTTGTGAATAAAGGATCTGTGCTAATACGAGTGCTTAAATCTTTTATTGTATAATTAACTACCGTTCTAGTAAAAATATCTTCACCTTCAATTGAAATATTTTTTAATAAAATTGGTTCTGAACCAATTTGACTTAGACTTGGTAAAAGAGCCACTTGGAAACTAATCTCTCTAGCTGAGGAAGAAATACCTTCACCTGCCTCAATTTGCCCAATTTCCCAAACAATTTCACCCCCCGCCTGACTAAACGAAATATCTTCCGAGTATGGACTACTAACTCCTAACCAACGAACATAAGAAGGAAGCGAGGCTTTTACTTTCGCATTTTGAACATCGTTTGATGTGTTTGTTGCCGTCCAAACAATAGTAAAAGTAGTTTCTTTATCCACCTGTGGTGGAAAAGGTCCACTATTTTGGAAGCCACCAACTGAGTATAGAGCCCTAGCCGTCAATAATAAATCTGTTTCAATTTTGATTTTCTTAGAAATTGTTGTGACAATACTTTCTAGAGAATTTCCTGATGACTTATTGCCTGTTGCCGTTATTTTAATTTCAATTTCTGGGTTTTTTATGCCAAGATTTGAAATTGAAGCTAGAGAATAAGGAGAGAAACTAAAATTTAAACTACCATTGGTAGAAGGATTTAATAGCTCCAATTGAGAATTATTTTTTTTGTCCCAAGTAATTGTATTATCCGAAGATTTATAATAGCCATAAGGAGAAAGAACGGAAGACCTATCCAAAACAACTCCATTTAATTCTGCCACTATTTGAACATCAGATAATTGAGTTAATAAACTATTAGACCAAAGAATATCTCCTCTAATTGTTTCTCCTGAAGGAAACACGTATTCTTGGCTATAATTTCCATCAATAACTAGGTCTAAACCAAATAACGTTTTTTTAAGAAAAATCGGTTTTGCGGAAGAGGCCAAGGTTGCTTTTATTGTATTTGTATCATCTTTATCTTGAATTCCCCCAGAAAAATTGAAAACTCTCTCTTCACCATCTTGTCCTGTCAGGATCCCCCTTATCTCAAAAGTTCTTTCTGAATTTGGGTTAATATCACCTAATTTCCAAACATTTTTTTTATAAATTGGTTCTAAATTAGAACTCTTAAATTCAAAACCAAAAGGGTAATCCGCCACAAAAAGCACATTTTTTAATACTTCGGTAGAATTAGAAATGACTTTTACAGAAAACCCAAATTCTTGTCCTGTCATAACATTGGCGGGTATATCAATAACAAAACCAATCGGGGATGAATCTATAACCAAATCATACTGCCTGTCTTTGAAAAAAATTGCATTGGAATCTTTGGCTCGATATTCTATTGTAACAATTAAATCTTTTAAATCACCTTCTCCCCCAAATAAGATTCCCTTAAAAATTTCTGTTACGCTTCCTCCCGCAGGAACTAAACCTAACGGTTTCCTTGTTTGGATAAGTTCTTTAAAATCTCCATCAGCTGACAATGACCCTTTAGGAAAATCAACAATTAAATCAGCCAATTCTAAATCAACCGAGTTATTATTTTGAACAGTCACCTGAAAAGATAAAACTTCTCCCCCTCCAATCATTGTCGGTCCTGCTATTGATAAATCAACATTCTCAGTAGAAACAATGTTCACCCCTCCATAAAAAACGAAAAAGGCCACCCCAAAAGAAATCAGAAAAAACAAAACTGATAAGACCAACAAACCCTTAAAAAGAGCTGATTTTTTTTGTTTTTGTCTTCTTGCCTGTTTCTTCATAAATTGATCCTGTTCTTCTTTATTAGATGTTTCCTCTTGCCAATCTTCAGGAAGATTATGTCGCTGTTGCACAAATTTAATCTGGTCTTCTTGCTTAGAACCCTTGTCTTTCTCATAAAGATTTCTCCTCAAACTATCAATTCCTGATGTTTCTTTTTTCCGATTTAAATCGTTCATTTTCTATAGTATATCATTAAGTAAAACTTAGGTAAAACTAACAAAGTTGGGAAGATTTCAAAGATTTATTAATATCAAAAATAACTTGATGTTTTATTTCTCTTTCTCTCATTTTATTTAACAAGATACCATTCCACTCGGTTAAGTTCAAAAAAAATGAATAGGGAACCTCCTTATTTATTTTTTTATTTTTATCAAAATATCCCAAACAATATAAAATTCTCAAAACAACTATATTCTCAAAACTTTGAAGGTCTATTTCTATTAGACTATTTTTTTTTAAAAAAAGAAAAGCTTCTTTTACAACGTTGTATAATTTTTTATTTTTTTCTTCTCCCGAAAGGAGTTGCATTAGCAAATTTAATACACGACTAATTATAACTAATTTATCTTTGCTGTTAGATAAGGAAAAGTAGAGATTATCGCTACAGAGAGTATTGGTCATTCGCCAAACATTTCTCCCGCGAACAATAAAAAGCTGAGCAAAAGAAAACTCTTGTAATCCATACCTCAATTTTGAAGTTATATTTCTTAAACTCTGAGCTACAATTTTAATTAAACCAAAATCCTCAGTGAAAATAAAAAGATATTTATCGGCCTCTCCAAAATCAGTGCTTTTTAAAATCAATCCTTCTGTTTGGTAAATTTGATACATAAATACAATAAATAACTCATCCCAGTTTAGGCACCAGGTGCCTAAATCTTTATCTAAATCTTTAAAAAAAATTTCAAAGTATAAATCCAATCCTCATCAACCCCTTCTTCTTCTTTGGTCTTTAAAAACCATTCTAAATATTCTCTATCTTCTAAAGCAACTTTCTCCACTAATTTACCAGTATGTTTTCCAAAACTAAACATCCTGATAAGAGAAGGTTGTTTAGAAATTTCTATCATTCTTTTTAAAAGCTCTCCCTCATCTTTTGTCTTAGCTTTTTCTTTTGCCAGATTAAATAGATGATGAAAAATAGCTTCCAAAATCAAAACATCACCATCAGCACTGTGAGAAACAACCTCTAGATCAATACCGTAGTAATACCTCAAAAACTGTAAATTATGCTCTGGAATCTCAGCTTTTTCATCTAAATAGCGTGATAGCTTTAAAGTACAAATATAATCAGAAACTTCTAACCCTTCATTTTTTAACATAGCAACATCAAATTGAGCGTTATGAGCCACGAAAATATTTCCTTTCAACAACTCTTGCAGTTCCTGAGCAAAAGAACTGTTTTGAAAAAGTTCCTCGTTTTCCACCATCTTGTTAGTGATGTTGGTGACGCTCATTGCTTTAACTGAGATAGGAATAGTCGGTTTAAAATTTTTAACTTTCATTTTTCCGTCAATCTTATAAGCTACTTGGCAAAGACGGTCCGTTTTTAAATCGTTACCAGTAGTTTCTGTATCTAAAAAAATTAATTTTTCCATTTTCATTAAATTCTGTTTATTTTAACTTTAAAAATAAAATCTCCGATCGGTATTGCAACAGCTGGTTGAACAGGAGCAAATTCAATATTTTCTATTCCTGCAACTTTTTTTATTTCAACAATAAATTTTTGAATAAATTTCTGTCCAACTTCATTCGTCTCAATTATTAACTGAATCATATCGCTAGGATCAAGCCCTGCTTCTTTCCTCAGTCCCTGAAAATTTCTTAATAACTCTCTAAGATCCCCTTCTTCTTTTAATCCTGGAGTAATAGTCAAATCTAAACCGACCTCACTTAACATAGCTGAATCAAACTCAATGGTTTTAACATTTAATTCATCTTTGACCAAAGATAAAAACTCGTCCTTTCCTTCAAGAAGATTGCTTTTAACCATTAATCTGTTCAAGGGTTGACGAACTTTAACTCCTGCTGTTGAACGAGCTTCTAGTCCTAAAGAAACTAAATCTCTCACCTCTTTCATTTCTTTTAACAGTTCCCCATCAACCTGTCTTTCTGTAGGGAAACTTTCTAAGTGAACACTTCTGTTTTCATTTCCAAAATTATTTTCTGTTATTTTTTGCCAAACTTCTTCAGCCACAAACGGCATAAAAGGAGCATAGATCTTCGCTAGATTTTCTAAAATATATTTGGTGGTTGCAATAGCAAAATCTTTCTCTTGTTGATTTCCACCTTTAAATCTATCTCGTGACCGCCTTAAATACCAAGTAGATAAATCATCAACAAAATCGGCAATTGGCCGGGTAGCTTTGTCTATTTCATAGTTTTCCATATTTTTAGATACTTCCCCAGAAAGTTCATTTAGGCGAGCTAAAATCCATCTATCTAAAACAGGCATTTCTACTTCTTTCAAAAGATCAACTGACGGAGGCCCAACCTCCGCCGATTGATTGTCTGTGTATAATTCGTAAAAAGATAAAACATTCTTAAAGCGTAAAATATTTTTCTTTAAAACTTCATCTACCCCTTTTTCTGAAAAATTCAAATCCTCCGCTTTCATCAAGGGCGATGACAAAAGATAATAACGCAAAGCATCTGCCCCATACTTATTAGTTACTAACATTGGATCAGGATAATTTTTCTTAGATTTAGACATCTTCTGTCCGTCTTCTGCCATCACTAAACCATTAACAATCACATTTTCGTAAGCTCTTTTCCCAAATAAAGCTACCGACAAAACCAACATTGAATAAAACCAACCTCGGGTTTGATCCAACCCTTCCGCAATAAAATCAGCTGGATAACCAATTTCTTGTTTGGGATCAAAAATATCCAAATTTTCAAAAGGGTAATGTTTAGAAGCATAGGACATAGAACCCGATTCATACCAACAATCAAATACATCTTTCACTCTCTTCATTTGACTGCCACAGCCACACTTAAACTTAATTTCATCTATATAAGGACGATGTAAGTCCAGTTCATATTTACTATTGTGAGGTAGTGGTTCAAAATTTGATACTTGGAATTCAGCGTTTCCAAAATTAAATGGTTCTGCCAAAAACTGACTGATTAAATCCTTTTCTTTTAATCCATTCAAACCTTTAGTCATAAAGAGACATAGGGTCTCGTGAGAAACAATCAAAATTGTTTTATCTGAATACTGTTTATCAACTTCATAGAAAAATTCCATTAAACGATTTTTGACATCCAATAAACTTTCTCCCCCTCGGGGGGCTTGGGTAAACCTTTCTTCTAAACTCAACTGAGTATATTTGGAGATATCTTCCCCCTCCCATTCACCAAAATTTAACTCTCCTAAGCGCTCATCATAAATTATTTCAACTCCTCCTAATTCTTGAGACAAAACCTCAGCTGACTCTTTGGTCCTTGCAAAGGGTGAAGAAAAGATAATATCAACCTTTTCCTTCTTCAGAGATTGAGCTGACTTTTTTATCTGTTCTTTCCCTTTTTCTGTTAAATGATGAGAATTATCAGATTGGGAACTTAAAATATTTTGGAGGTTATTATCGGCTTCCCCATGACGAATGGCTATATATTGATTATTATTTCCATTTTCTTTAATCTCTCGCCTGACTTCTTCAAGAGAACCAATCACCTTTATCTCTCCACATTCTTCACATTCCCACACCGGCAAAGGAGCTCCCCAATAACGCGAACGAGAAATTGCCCAGTCCCTCATCCCTTCCAACCACTTTCCCATTCGTCCCTCTCTCATATTTTCTGGAACCCACTTGATTTTTTGATTTTCAGCGATGATTTCATCTTTTATTTTAGTAGTCATCAAAAACCAAGAAGAAGTCGCATAGTTTAATAGAGGGGTGCTACACCTCCAACAATGAGGATAAGAATGTTCTATTTTTTCTTTGGCGAATAAAAGATTTTTACCAGCTAAATATTTGATAACTTCAACATCTGCCACTTGGTGAACTTGCCCGTCTTTTAGATTAGGGTCTTCTTTCGGCTTAACCAACATTCCCGCAAATTCTTTAACTTCTGACTTAAATTTTCCTCCTAAATCTACATGGTGAACAATGGGAATATTGTTTTTTTGAGCTAAATTCAAATCGTCTTCACCAAAAGCTGGAGCAATATGGACAATACCTGTTCCGTCTTCCATTGTAACAAAATCAGCTCCCCAAATTTTCCAAGCATTTTCTCTTTGCCCGTCTGAAAGATTAGGGTTATCTTCAAATTCTTCATTTAAATATGTATTAAAAACAGGTTTATATTTTTTACCAACTAATTCTGAACCTTTAAATTCTTCTAAAGTTTCATATTCAAAATCTTTCAAAACCGCCTCCAATCTATCTTTAGCAAGAATATAAAATTCGCCTGTTTTGATCTTTGAATTTTGATCATTTGAACTTGTTTGTAATTTGGATTTTGTAATTTGCAATTTGCAATACACGGCTTCACTGTTTATGGCCAGCCCCATATTCCCCGGAAGCGTCCACGGTGTAGTTGTCCAGGCAAGAACGTAAGTTCTTGCCTGTTCGCCTTGGGCGTACTGGTCTACTAATTCAAACTTAACTGTCACCGAAATATCCTTGATATCTTTATATCCTTGATTAACTTCAAAATTAGAAAGAGTGGTCCCACAACGAGGGCAATAATGCATTGACTTAAAATTTTTTTCAATCAAACCTTTGTTAAAAATTTCCTTAAAAGACCACCACACTGATTCTGTATAAGAAGTATCCATTGTCCGGTAAGGTAAAGTCATATCTACCCAGCGACCCATTCTGGGAATTATTTTCCCCCAATCATCAGCATAACAAAGCACCCGAGAATTAGCTGCCTCGTTGAATTTTTCAATCCCATAGTCTTCAATATCTTTTTTATTCCCTAAGCCTAATTCTTCCTCAATGATATTTTCTAAAGGTAAGCCATGACAATCCCACCCCCACATTCTTTTAACCCTCTTCCCTTGCATCGTCTGATAACGAGGAATTGCGTCCTTGATAGTCCCAGCCAAAATATGCCCATAATGTGGCAAGCCGGTGGCAAAAGGTGGACCATCATAAAAAACAAACTCACCCTGAGGAGCTTCTTTTTCTTCCGATTTTTTGAAAGTATCAGCTTTATTCCAAAATTCTAAAACCCGCTCTTCATTAAGAGCTATTTCTGATTTTGGATTAAGGTCTGTCTTCTCTCTATTTTCCTCAGTCATAAGTGAAATATTAACATAAAATTATTTTTGTTTCTAATAAACAAAAAGAAAAACCCAAAAATCGCGCAAGCGCAATTTTTGAGTTTTCGAAGGAAGAATGTTTAAATTTTTAAACACCTCATTTTGGCCAAATTTTCAGCATAGCCGTAGAGATGCAATCCTTTACTCTCGACAACCATCTCGCCGTCATCTACACCGATCTCATTAGCCATATATTCTTTGAGAGTTTGAACCCCAGCCAAGTTAGCAGGCAGACCACCCCACAAGTCCCAAGAACGAAAATACACAAAAAAATGTAATGCTTCGTCTTGAATGCGAGTGTCAATATGTCGCAAGCAGGGTGGATCAAGTAATATACAATCAGTTGGATGGGCCACCTGAAGGACCATTTGGTTATTCCGATGCCCAAATTCCTTATAGGTGTCAATCACCCATTCAATTTGGTTAAGGTACAATAAACCGTCTTCCTCAAAGAGGATTTTTCCATCCACTTCACGAAGGTCAACGATTTCATTAGCACCCTGAAGACGCCAAGAAAGTTTGTCTCCAGAAATAAGGTACCGGGTCAATCTTTCACCATAAGTATAGGACTCCCCCGGTTCCTTTCGCGCTGTCATCACATACTCCACATACGAACGAGAATAACCATCACCCCCATAGACATACCCTAACTCAACTGAAACTCCTTTCATTTTAAATGATTAAAATAAAGTATTCAAAATCATTTCTACTCGTTGCCAAACTCTTTCCTCTGGAAACTTTGCATCAATGATAAAAAATCTTTCTGGCTCCTCATTGACAAGAGACAAATACCCTTGCCTTAGAGCTTGATGAAAAGAAAGATCTTCTTCCTCAAACCGATTTTGCCCCACATCGCTTTTTGTTTCTTCCAAACGCCTTTGCGCTCGAGAGAGCCCTAAAGACGGGGGGACATCCATTAAGAAGGTTACATCTGGCTTAGGGATTTTGAAGATTTGGTGCAAATGCTTCACCAACTTCAAACTAATATTTCTTGCCACCACTTGGTAGGCGTACGTGGAATCCATATATCTATCACACAAGACAATTCCCCCATTTTGCAAAACAGGTTCAATTAACTCTTTAACATGTTGAACCCTATCCGCTATGAAAAGAAGCATTTCTGTTTCAGGGACAAGTCCCTTGTTTTTGGATGATTTAAGAATTTTCCGAATCTGGCTACCAATTTCTGTACCACCAGGTTCTCGTGTTACATAACACCTCAAACCTTTGGTATTTAAATAATGAACCACCCTCTTAATCTGAGTGGTTTTACCAGAACCTTCACCGCCTTCAAAGGTAATAAACATTATTACTCCTCCTTACGTTAAAAATCTTTTTTTTGAAAAAGATAGACTATCTTTTTCAAAGTTGCCGAAAACTCTGGAAGACCCTCAAATATTTTCTGGGCCTCTTGCTGAGCTATCTCATCTGGGTTTTCCTCGTTTTTGTTGATGGTAATCCCTTTAGCATAATTAAGAGTAACCTTTACACCTTCCAAATCCACCAAGGTCTGCCATTCTAATTGGTAGTAAGGCATTTTCCCCTCCTTTCACCACTTAGCAATCCAATTGCTAAGTTTTTTTGGTTATCGTTTATTTATTTTTTTCAAAAGACAATCTGTCTTAGATATACCTGAAATCAGGTCAAACTTCAAGCCAACTCTTCATTCAATCTATACCCAATACTAAAAATGAACGGCTCAGCGAAGCTGAGCCGTTCATTTTTATTTTCTATTTTGTTTCAAAATAATTTCAAATTTGAGTGCAGTTCAAGGAAACAAAGAAAAATTTTTTAAGCCGTATGAGCATACGGTGAAAAAATTTTTTCTGAAGTTGGCGAAGAAGTGTGCCGAATTTGAAATTATAAACGACGTAGAGCGAGAGAAATATAAAAATTTTATTTTTATATTTTCGAGCCGAGGAGTTTATATAAGACGAAGTGCTTTTATTTCACCTCTACTCCCATGGAATGAGCTGTGCCTTCAATAATTTTCATAGCTTGCTCTACATCGTTTGCGTTTAAATCTTCCATCTTTGTCTCAGCAACATTTTTAATTTGATCCCTCGTAATTGTCCCTACTTTTTTAACAAGATTTTTTCCCGAACCCTTTTTTTGACCAATTGCTTTTAAAATTAAACTAGAAGCTGGTGGTGTTTTGGTAACAAAACTAAAACTTCTATCCTCATAAACAGAAATTACAACAGGAACAATGTTACCCATAGCTTCTTTGGTTTTCTCATTAAATTGATTTACAAATTCACCAATATTAACCCCAGCTTGACCAAGAGCTGGCCCTAAAGGTGGCGCCGCACTGGCCTTACCTGCTTCAATTTGTAATTTAATTTTCTTGATTACTTCTTTTGCCATAATATCATAGTCGAAAGTCTATAATGTCGAAAGTCAAAAGTCTTTTTTAAAAAATTTGCTTCCTAAATCAAAACTTTGTTTCGGTCGGACAAACATCAAAGATGTTTTAGTCGCAAATTTTTACTTTATGGACTTTATGGACTTTATGGACTTTCTATTCTTATTTATTAATTTTATTATTTAGATAAATACTTACGTATCTAGAAGCATCTAAATAACTCGGTCATTTTACTCTTTTACACTTTTTTAACTTGTAATGGGTCAAGTTCTACCGGTGTCTCACGACCAAACATGGA
>CAYWKC010000007.1:17121-24766 GCA_964459145.1 uncultured Candidatus Saccharibacteria bacterium | reverse complement strand
TACAAAATAATATCTTTACTCTCTACCTTGATTTTTTTGGGGGGGGTGAAGATTTCTCATGGAGCAGGAGTAGGAACAGCCCTTTGGAACCTTTTAAAAGGAGACACCGATGGTTTCCAATTGTGGCTTGGTAACACAATTTTATGGGTGCCTTCTCAACTGCTTAGAGTTGCTGGTGTTCTTTTCAATTATGTAATGGAATATACCATTAAATTTTCTAGTTTACTTGAGGAAACAGGGGTAGTAAATATCGGTTGGAAAATTTTTAGAGATTTATCTAATTTAGTTTTTATTTTTATTCTTTTAGCCATTGCTATCGCTACTATTTTAGGGATTCAAAACTATGGAGCCAAACAACTTTTAGTCAAAGTTATTTTGGTAGCTCTGCTTATCAATTTCAGCTTATTCACCACCAAGGTTATCATTGACGCAGCCAATGTCTTCACGGTGGGTTTCTATAATGCTATCTTAGCTGGCGAAGGAAACACTGGAATTACAGGAGCAGGTGAGTTTGACAAGGGAGTTTCTTCTGTTTTTGCGGGAGCTTTAAATTTACAGACAATTTTTAGAGGTAATGATGCGAAGGCTCTTTCCAAAGATGAATTTGGATCAAACCTTAACGCAGACAATGTTTTACTCATCGCACTCCTCGGAGCTATATTATTAATAATCACCACCTTTATTTTTCTTGCCACTAGTTTTTTGTTAATGAAACGAATTGTTGTTTTAATGTTTCTGATGATGATTTCTCCTTTGGCATTTTTGGGAATGATTTTGCCTGCCACCAGTGGCCATTCCAAACAGTGGTGGAATATGTTATTCAAAGAAGCTTTTTATGCTCCTGTCCTTATGATGTTCCTCTGGGTTGTGGCCAAAGCCATTACCAGCGACAAATTTAGAGAAATTTTTAGTAAACCAGTGGCAAAAGAAGGATTTGCAGCTCTCGCTACGGGAGGGGATAAAATGGTAATTATTTTCAATTTTATCCTAATTATCGGGTTGTTGTTGGCTTCTCTTATTTCTGCTAGCAAATTAGGAGCCAGTGGAGCCGACGGAATGATAAGTATGGGAAAAAAGATGCAGACCTGGGGGCAAAATAAAGTAAAAGCTGGGGTTGGCGCGGCTACTTTTGGAGCAGGGGGAAGGTTGGCGAGAAGAACCATCGGAGGAACAGCTCAATGGGGAGCTGATAAATTGTCTGGTTCACGCTGGGCAGCTAAAGGGGGAGCTATTTCCAAATTAACTGTAAAAAGCTTAAGAGGAATCGGTGATTCAAGTTTTGATGCGAGAAATACTGATATGGGTAAAAAAATGGGATTGGGAGAGGGAATTAAAGGTGGTTATAAAACAGTAACCGATAAAGCTAAGAAAGCAGAGACGGCCTATGCTCAAAGTTTGACGGGTGATTCAAAAACCCAAGCTACTGATACTAGTGGACAACCAATATACACAGGAACTGGGACAAGTCGGAAAGCTGTTATGTTGAGTAACACTGAGGCCTATTCACAAAAAAGAGGGTCAAAAAAACTAAGTGGTATCTGGGGGACAATGATAAAGGGAGCAGCTGTTAAAGGTAGGAAACAAGCTGGAGCAGATATTATGGCGGAAACTACTCAAAAAAGGAACCTTAAAGCTGCACAGGAAGGACTGAAAACAGACAAAAAACTTTTGGAGATAAAAGACAGATTGAGAAGAGCAAAAGATGAGTTAGAAGATGCTAAAGAGAAAGGGGGTACTCTCACTGGTTTCAGAAAGGCTGTTTACTCTGCTGAAGAAGAGTTAAGAATAAAAGATTTAGAGCTTAAAGAAAAAATAGAAGAAGTTAAAGAAGAGTACCTCAAAGCCAAAGGAAAGACAAAGGTAGAGAAGAGTAAAAAAGATAAAGAGGATACAAAGGATACAAAATAGAAAGGTTGCGAAAATCGCTCTGCAATTTTTTCCTTAAACACCTAAATTACTAACAACTAACAACCTAAACTATGTTTCCATTTAAAGTTTTAGAAGAAAAATTTCAAACCATCCCTGATAAAGTGAGAGAGGCAATTTTATCAACCGAAGTCAACCAAAAATTACAAGAGATTGTCGCAAAATACCAATTACAATTTGACGAGGGAGAAGACCTCACTAAAGAAATTGGTTATGTGATGCTCGGTTTAAAAAGTCCCAACGATTTTGTTAAAAATGTTCAAAATGCTACCGACTTAGATGAGAAAACTTCAAAAAAAATTGTGGAAGAAGTCAATGAAAGAATTTTTAAGGAAATAAAAGATTCTTTAAAGGAGGTCCATAGAGAAGAAACTCAGACAGAAGAAGTTGAGGACGAAGACCTGAATGAAGAAATTCAAGAAAAAATGAGAGCTGAACTTCTTCAAGAAATAGAAAGCCCCCAAGAAAAATCAACCGCTTTAATTAAACAACCAGAACAAGAATTACAAAAAATTGAACAACCCACTGAAGAAAAAACACCTTCGTCCACAAACAAACCGACTTTTTTTGAAAAAACTGAAAAAGGAGAGGAGCAAAATCAAGAAAAAAAATATATAATAGACCCATACCGAGAACCGATAGAATAGGTTTTTAGAAATTAGGTTTTTAGGTTTTTAGAGAAAATGGTAGAATTATATTCATATAAAGGTTTAATCGTATGGCAAAAATCAATGGATCTAGTCATAGAAATATATAAATTAACAAATAATTTTCCTAAGTCGGAAATATACGGGCTAAGTTCATAAATAAGAAGATGTGTTGTCCCCATACCATCAAATATCGCAGAGGGAAGATATAAAGACTCAAAAAAAGATTTCATTCGTTTCCTTAGAATAGCTTACGGATCAGGCGCAGAATTAGAAACTCAAATAGAGATATCCAAAAGATTACGATTTACAAACAATCAAGATTGCAAAAAAATTGATGAATTATTATTAGAGATAATGAAAATGTTAAACACACTCTTACAAAAATTAAAAGCTAATAACCTAAAAACCTAATTCCTAATAACCTAAATTTATGCAATTTGAAGTACCACAATTTATTGAAGTTGAGGACAAAATATTCGGACCCTTAACCTTAAAACAATTTATTTACCTAGCTGGTGGAGTAGGAATTAGTTTTACTTTATATTCTCTTTTGCCTTTTTTTATAGCCGTTCTTTTAATAATTCCCGTTATGCTTCTTTCAGTCGCCTTAGCTTTTTACAAAAAAGATGACCGCCCATTTATTTTAACCGCTGAATCTGCCTTCAAATATCTTCTCGGTAACAAACTATATATTTGGAGAAAAGAGGAGGAAAAAGGAGAAAAAAAAGAAGCGAGTAACCAGAATACTTCTCAACAATTAATTATTCCTAAGTTGTCAAAGAGTAAATTAAAAGAATTAAGCTGGAGTTTAGATATACAAAACGAAATTCAATAAATTATGATAACAAAATCAACCACAAAGAAAACCCAAGATTTTGTCTCTGTAAAAGAAATACGGGACGGAATTGTTATTTTGAAAAATGGAGCCATGATTTCCCTTTTGATGACATCTTCACTAAACTTTGCTCTAAAATCATCTGATGAACAGCAAGCTATCCTCCTTCAATTTCAAAACTTCCTAAACTCGTTAGAATATTCTACCCAAATTTACATTCAATCAAAAAAATTAGATATTCGTCACTATATCGCCATCTTGGAAAATAGGTGGAAAGAACAAGTAAATGAATTAATAAAAATACAAACAAAAGAATACATTGAGTTTATAAAAAATTTCACTGAGAATGTAAATATTGTTTCCAAAAATTTTTTTATTGTAATTTCATACAATCCCCCAGTCTTTCAAACAGACAAGGGACTTGGTAAATTATTCGGGGGAAAGACAAAATCTGGTGGAAAAATAGGTTCGTTTGAAGAAAATAGGATTCAATTAGAACAAAGAGTTAGTGTTGTTGAGCAAGGGTTAACTCGAACAGGACTTCGCCTGGCTAGATTAGGAACAGAGGAGATCGTTGAATTACTTTATAAAATATTCAACCCCGGGGAATCGGAAAAACCAATTCAATTAAATCAATGAGATAACCATTATGAACATGTTTAAACAGTTTTTAAATAAAAATGAAAAAAAAGTAGAGATAGAGCCCATCTTACCACAAGAAATTTATGATGCGGGAGTTTTGGAATTAAAAGATATTATTGCTCCCTCTGCTTTAAAAATTACTTCTAAAGATACTCGTCTGGGAGAAAAAATAGCACGAACTTTTTTTGTTATATCATATCCTAAATTTTTAACTGATAATTGGTTTTCCCCTATCATTAACTTAGACAAAGAATTTGATATCTCAATCTTTATTCACCCTGTTGAAACAAATCAGGTTTTAAGACAATTTCAAAAAAAAGTAGCCGAGGTCCAAAGTCAAATAATGATGCGAGAATCAAAAGGATTGGTTCGAGATCCCACCTTAGATACAGCTTACCAAAACTTAGAAAACCTTCGAGATAAATTGCAACAAGCTGAAGAAAAATTATTTGATGTCGGAGTTTATCTCTCTATTTATGGAGACACTGAAACAGAACTTGATGCCGCCGAATCAGAAATCCGTTCTATTTTAGAATCAAAAATGATTTATGTTCGCCCAGCTCTCTTCCAACAAGAACAGGGATTTAAAAGCACCCTTCCTTTAGGAGAAGACTTGTTAAGAGTTCACTCCAAATTAAATTCATCACCTCTTTCTAGTATTTTCCCCTTTGTTTCTTTTGATTTAACATCTGATAAAGGAATCTTATATGGGGTTAACAGACATAATTCTAGTTTAGTTATTTTTGATAGATTTTCTCTCCCTAACTATAATTCCGTTACCTTTGCAAAATCAGGAGCAGGAAAATCGTATGCTGTAAAATTAGAAATTCTTCGGTCTTTAATGTTTGATGTAGAAGTGATTGTCATTGACCCTGAAAAAGAATACGAGTACCTTTCCCAAGCCATGGATGGAAGATATTTTAATATTTCTTTGACCTCGGAACATCATATTAACCCCTTTGACCTTCCAGTTGCCCGAGAGGGAGAATCGCAAGCCAATGTGCTTAGGTCTAATATAATTAATTTGGTTGGGTTATTCCGAGTGATGTTTGGGGGTCTCAGTCCAGAAGAAGATTCTTTAATTGATAAAGCAATTACTGAAACTTATGCTCTAAAAGATATTACCCCTGATTCTGATTTTACAGATATAGAGCCCCCTCTTTTGTCAGATTTTGAATTAGTTTTGTCTGGAATGGAAAATACTGAAAAATTAGCTCAAAAACTTTCAAAATATACCAAGGGAACTTGGTCAGGATTTATTAACCAACCAACTAATGTAGATATCAATAAAAAATTTGTAGTTTTTTCACTAAGAGATATGGAAGATGAATTAAAACCAGTGGCGATGTATATTATTACCCATTACATTTGGAACGCCATCAGAAAGAATCTGCGAAAAAGATTGCTTGTTATAGAGGAAGCTTGGTGGATGATGAAAACAGAGGACACTGCTTCTTTCTTATTCAGTTTAGCTAAAAGAGGTAGAAAATACTTTTTAGGTCTTTCCACTGTTACACAAGATGTCGCCGACTTCTTAAACTCCCCCTACGGTCTCCCTATTATTACCAACTCCTCAATCCAATTGTTATTAAAGCAATCGCCCACCAGTATTGACCAAGTCCAAAAGACTTTTAATCTAACTGATGAGGAGAAATATTTACTTTTGGAATCAAACGTGGGGGAAGGTATTTTTTTTACAGGAACAAAACACGTTGCTATTAAAATAATTGCTTCCTATACCGAAGACCAAATTATCACTTCCGACCCTTCTCAAATTCTTTCTATTAAACAAGCCAAGAAAGAATTAGAAGAAACCAATAGTGTGTAAAAATCCATGGGGATAGAAAAGAAAAAAGAAAAAATAGATAATATTACAGCCGTTTTAATGATTGGCACAGCTATTCTGGCTGATGGAATTCAGGTTTTTTTGACACTTATTTTAATTGGTCCTTTTGTTAATTGGTTAATTAGTATTTTTGCTTGGTTAACATTTTTTTTCTGGTTTTATTTAAAAGGAGTCAATTTTACTAATAATCCCAAGAAGATTTTTACCTTAGCAGGAGGTTCTTTGTTAGAGGCCCTCCCAATCATTGCTTCTTTCCCTATTTGGACACTTACAATATCCACAACTATTTTTATGGACAAGGCAGAAAGCAAATTAGGAGCTCCTGTTGGGAAAATAGCCAAACTTGGTAAAATAATAAAGACATAGACAAAATGACAATTATTAAAAATAACAAAAAAATACTCAGGAAATTTCTTTTTGGTTGCTTGTTATTGTTTTTAGCCGGACCTCTTAATGCGAGCTTTACTAACCCCGTCTCTTCTATCTATAGTTTAGAACTGAGTTTAAATCCTGAGTATCCTGTTGCTCACCAAACCACCTCCGCTCAGGTAGAACTATATGGCTTAGATATAGAAAGATATGAAATTTCTTGGTTTGTAAATGGAATCCTTAAAGAAAGAAAAGTGGGACAAACTGAGTTTTTTTTCCAAGTGGGAGATTGGGGCAAAACCACCACCTTAACCGTTCAAGTTAACACTCCCAATAATGGTCTGTTAACAAACCAGCTCTCAATTATTCCAGTTGAAGCGGATTTGATTTGGGAAGCTGATACCTACACACCCCCTTTTTATAAAGGAAAAGCTGTTAATTCTTCTAACGCTGTCATCAATATAACTGCTTTGCCAAATTTTGTTAATAGTAGTGGTCAAAAAATTAGCGCTGATAAACTAATTTATAAATGGACCGAGGATTCAAAAGTAAGAGGGAATCAATCTGGTTATGGGAAAAAAACCATTTCCTTAGAAGGACCTCAGACCAATCGCTCAAAAAGAATTACTGTGGAAGTCCAGTCAATGGACGGAACTCTAAAAGCAAAGAAAATTATTTCTGTTAGGTCCCAAAGCCCTCAAATTATTTTTTACAAAGAAGACCCCCTCTTGGGCACTTTATATAATACAGCTCTTAAAGATGAATATAATTTAATCGGGGAGGAACTAAGGGTTGTGGCTGTTCCATTTTTCTTTTCTTTTCAAAATGAAACCCGATACAACTGGACAATGAATAATCAATCTCTTGATAATAACTTGGATAAAGATAAAATTATTCTCAGACGACCCACTGACCAGACGGGACAATCAAAAGTAGCCCTTAAAATTCAAAACTTGGACAAAATATTACAATTTACTGAAAATGATTTTTTAATTAAATTTGAAAATTAATAAATATGGATAAAAAGAAACAAACAAAATTAACAAAAATAATAATCACTCTCTTAATCCTATTTTGTTTTTTTGTCGTGCTATCAACCATAGTAACCGCAGCCGATGAATATCAGTTATTAGAATCCCTTCCAGGAATGGGGGGGTATTCAGCTATTGAAGATGGCGACCACCCCGCTCCAGGGTTAGGCAACTACTTAACAGCTATGTTTTATATTGGAATAGGAATAGCCGGGGTTTTGGCTGTGATAATGATAACGATTGGAGGATTACAATATATGACCACCGAGGCTATTTCTGGAAAATCAGGCGCTAAAGCTAGAATCAATAATGCTATTTTTGGTCTTATTTTGGCTTTAGCTTCTTT
>CAYWKC010000007.1:0-17021 GCA_964459145.1 uncultured Candidatus Saccharibacteria bacterium | reverse complement strand
CTAAAGCTAGAATCAATAATGCTATTTTTGGTCTTATTTTGGCTTTAGCTTCTTTTCTTCTCTTGAAAGAGATTAATCCCAAGCTTTCTTCCCCTTCTTTGACGATTGAGCCGGTGAAGAAACCACCAGCGGTTACACCACCATCTAAAGAAGTCTGGGGTGGAATGTGTACTTGCTCCTATATTAACCTCTCTGGGATAGCAGATGAAAAAATAACCTATGTTCAAGGTGAGTCGGGGCCTATATGTATTGCAAATTGTGAAAAATTCTGTGGGACTCTTTCTAGTGAATATACAAAAAAAATTACATGCAAAAAAACATTTGATCCAACAGAAGAAGAAGAATAACAATATGGGAAACCTTGATTTCAAAAAAATAATAATCGTCTTACTAATTCCAGTTGTTTTGATTGGGGTATATTTTATCTTTTCATTCTTCAAAAATAAAAGTTCTTCTTCTTTGGATGATTTGGGAACATTTTTCCCCTTTCTAAGTGAGAGCGACACCTCTGGTGGAAATGGAGTTACCTCCTCAGACGACCTTAATTTATCTAATAACAATAGATTAACAGCCGACTTAATTCCAATTTTAAGACAAATCACCAACACCCCCGTAGCTGGAGCCACTATTTTCAAGAAAGAAGTTGACGAGGAGAGTGGAGAAAAAACAGATTACATCATTCGTTATGTGGAAAGAGCCACTGGTCATATTTATGAAACAACTGCCAACGCCCTAACCCAGAATAGAATCTCTAACACTACTATTCCTAAAATACAAGAGGCTCTTTGGTTAGATGATAAGTCGCTGGTTATTAGATATTTAGATGATAATAACACCATTAAAACCTTCTCCGCCGAATTAACTGGGGATGATTTAGCCAACCAAGAATTAGAGGGGATCTTTTTACAAGATAATATACAAGAAATAATAAAGTTTGGAAATGGAATTTTTTATCTTTTGGAAAGTGGAAGCGGGTCAATCGGGGTTAATTCCGACAAGAGAGATGAAAATAAAAAAATCATTTTTGAATCTCCTTTAAAAGAGTGGTTAATAAAAAATATAGATGATAGATATATTAATTTCACAACTAAACCAGCTATAAACATATCGGGTTTCTCTTTTCTCTTTGATACAAAAACTGAGAGTTTTGATAAAATAGTGGGAGAAAAAATGAACCTGTCTACCCTTACAAGCAACCTTCTTAATATCTTATATTCCGAATACAACAAAACAGGTCCTCAATTATTTATTTACAGCAACCAAGAAAAAACCAACACAGAGGTCCCCCTCACAACTTTTCCAGAAAAATGTGTTTGGAATAAAAAAAATACTTACCTTTATTGTGGTGTCCCTTCGGAGAAATTATCTAATAACGATTTAACCAAGTGGTATCAAGGACTAATCCTTTTCTCTGATAATATTTGGAGGATAGATACTGAGAACAATGCGACTGAATTTTTGGTTTCACCTCTGGAATTTGAAACAGGAGATATTGATATGATTGACCTAATTTTGAACAAGGATGAAAATTATTTACTTTTCATTAATAAGATTGACTATAGTTTGTGGGGATTGAAATTAGAGAAGGAGTTGTAAAAAAATAAAAAAATCAACAAAAAACGAAAAAATTAAAAAACAGGTTTTTGGGAGTTTAAATGTTTGTCTCCCTACTAAAATGGATGTTTTGGGTTTTTCCAGTATCTTTATTTTGTTTTTATAATCAATCTTCTAAAACCATTTTCTCCAACCGACTCAGTAGAAACATTCGGGTTATCAGCTAAGACAGAATGGGCAATCATTCTCTCATACGAACTCATTGGGGGCATTTCAACATCTCTTTTAAAGAGAGCGACTTTTTCCGCCAAATCAAGAGCTTGTGCTTTTATTTTTTCTATATTTTTGCCTTGATAATCATTAACATCAATAAAAAAATCAACTCTTTCTTCTTCTTTGGTTTGACTGTTTATTTTTTTCCAAACCATTTTTTTAATTAAATGATTAATTGCATAAATAGTGGTTCCCTCACTCCCAATTAAGATTCCTGACTCATTTGTTTTAATTAAAAACCTCGTTCCCCCCCGAAACTCAGTGTCTTTTATAAAGGAGATTTCATTAAAATCAACACATAATTTTCTTAAAAAATCTTCTATAAGTTCTTTGATTGTTTGAACATTGTTATCCATAATTTACTTTTGTTGTTTAATTAATTCAGCTTTTGCCTCCATTTTCTTTTTTACAAAAATCTCCTGAAAAATCATAAAAACATTACTGGTTGTCCAATATAAAGCAATCGCCGCTGGTAGGCTATAAGAGATAAAGAAAATGATAACTGGCATAATAAATTTCATTTGAATATTCATATTCTTCATTAAATCATCTTTAAAAGATTTCGTTTGTTTTTCTTTTTTCTGTTCTGTTTTAGGCAACATTAATTGAAATTGAATATATTGAGAAACTCCAGCCAAAAAAGCTAAAATAATATTTTTCTCTGTCATGTCAATCAAACCTAAAAAATGAATATTTACCTCTGCTGGAATCTTTATAAACGAATAAAGAATATCTGTATTTATTTCTGGCAAACCGCCTTTTAGAAAAACAAAATAAAGAGCAAAAATAATAGGCAATTGGATTAGAACAACCAAAAAACCCGATAAAGGGTTGAGATTATTTTCTTTATACAAGTCCATAATCAAACGGGCTTGTTCTTCTTTTTTGTTTTTGTATTCCTCTTTTATTTTTTTTAATTTTGGCTCTAATTCTTTTGTTTTAATCTGAATTCTTATTGATTTCTTAGTTAGGGGGAAAAGAATTAATTTTGTTATAATAGTTACAGAAATAACAGCCAAACCCATATCCACCCAAGGAAAATTAGCAATCAAAAACACCAAACCATTATAAATAGGGTTAAAAAAGAATTCATTAAAAACAAAAGATATCATATCCAAATATAATATCCCAACAACAACAAAAAAGCAAAAATATTTTATTTTTACATTTTTATATTTTCAAAAATTTTTAATAATTCTTTTTTCAAATCCTTAAATGTTAATTTTTCTCCTCCTGTTTTTAAAAAAAAGACAACCGCCCAAGAAGAGGGTAGCCCTTCGTATATTTCTTGAATTATATTAAAAAATCTTCTTTTAAATAAATTCCTAGACACAGCTTTTTTAATCACTTTTTTAGAAACAACACAAGTAAACCTGCTCTTAAAATCTTTATTAGGAATCTTTAATATTTTTATGGAAAAATAAGTAGAATTATAAGTTTTTCCACCAACTAACACCTCTTTAAATAATTGAGTGTTTATTTTTTGGGAGTGAGGTAACATTTAAAGTAGTATAAAGTAAAAAGTCGAAAGCCGAAAGTAAAAAAATCCGCTTTAGCGAATTTTTTTTAAACATCTAACTAAACAGCAAGTTTTGTTCGTCCTTTTCTTCTACGATTTTGAAGTATTTTTTTTCCACCCTTACTTTTACTCCTAACTAAAAAACCGTGGGTTTTGTTCCTTTTTCTATTTTTAGGTTGATATGTTTGTGACATGATTTTTTGTTATTATATACTACCAAAGGTTAAGTATCAAGAGTTGTTGAGAATTATAATTTAGGCACCTGGTGCCTAAATAGTGTTCAATTAAATGAAGGACTTTGTTCGATTATTTATTATCTTTATCCACAGGTTAACAACATATTAATCCACTTTTCACAAGTTTTGTAAAAAGATATTAAGGAATATAATAAAAGAAACTTAATATTAAAAACTAATTAAATGGATTCTATTATAGATAACAAAAAAATATGGGATGACACTTTATCTAAAATGGAGTTAAGTTTATCAAAGGCTAATTTTAATACATGGTTTAAAGATACCTCTATTATAAAATACGAGAAGGGTATTATCTATTTAGCTGTTCCCAATGAATTTGTCAAGAATTGGTTGTATGAAAAATATAATAAGTATGTTTTAAAAATATTAAGAGAGTCTTTAGACAACCTAAAAACAATTAAATATATTGTAAAAGATATTTCACAGATTAATAAAAAAGAATCTATGGATCAGTTTATTTCCCCATCTATAAACAATAGATTACCTTTGGAGGTTTTTTATATAGATAAGAAGGATAATCTAAACCCTCGTTATGTTTTTGATTCTTTCATTGTTGGTTCCTTTAATGAATTATCTTACGTAGCCGCACAAACAATCATTAAAAAACAAGGAATTGTTTACAACCCTTTATTTGTTTATGGAAAAACAGGTTTCGGTAAAACCCACCTAATTCAAGCAATAGGAAACGAAATAAAAAGCAAATATCCCAATAAAAATGTCTACTATATCACTTCTGAAAAATTTTCTGTTGATTGTGTCAATTCCATTCAACAAAATAAAGTTAATTTATTTAAGGAAAAATATAGAAAATATGATGTTTTAATCATGGATGATATTCAATTCCTCTCAAGAAAAGATAGAACTCAAGAAGAATTATTCCATTTATTTAATTATTTCTATGATAATAATAAACAAATAATTTTCTCTTCTGACCGACACCCTAATCATATTTTAGATATAGCAGACCGCCTTAAATCACGATTTGGTGCAGGAATGATGGTGGATATTCAGGCTCCAGATAATGAATCTCGGGTTGAAATATTAAAATCAAAAATTAGGATTAATAATTTTTACCTTTCTGATGGGGTTGTTGAATATATCGCTAATGAAATAAAAGGAAATATTAGGGAATTAGAAGGAATTTTTAATTCAATTATTTGCCAATCTCAATTAAGAGAAAGGGAGTTAAATATTCAAGAAATAAGAAATTTAATAAAAACTAATATTGCCCCTAAAAAAAATATATCTGTAAAAGAAATTGTAAAAACAGTAGCTGGTTTTTATAACATTGAAGAAAGCTCTATTTATGAAAAAACAAGAAGAAAAGAGGTGGTTAAACCAAGACAATTAATAATGTATATCCTTAGGGAAGATTTTAATGTTTCTTATCCATCTATTGGAGAAAAATTAGGAGGAAGAGACCATACAACTGTTATTCATTCTTGTGAAAAAATAAAAAATAATTTGAAAACTGACAATCTCCTTGCCCAGGAATTAGAACAAATTAAATCAATAATATAAACCTTTATAAGTTGTTTAAAAATACTTTAATAAAATGTGGATAAAAATACTTTATTTTAATAAATTAAAAAATTAATAAAGGTTTTATTAAGTTATTAATATTTATCCACATGTTAATAAATTTTTTATCAATCAAAAAAGGTTTAAAAATAAGTGTTTTTTACACTTATTAAGATAATCACTCTTTATATATAATCATTATTATAAATATAAAAATAATAAACACTATATAATTAAATTAAAATAGATAAAGATTATATAAAAATATATTATTACCATAATCGTTTTTATAAATCCCCACTTGAAATTATATGAAGCGAGCATATAATTCCAGCGTTCAGATTATACAAAAATAAGTATTAATATAATCATTTTTGTAAATCTTCACTTGAAATTATGAAAGTAAAATGTGTTACAAGTAAATTAAATAATTTTATTTCTAAAATTGAAAAAATAACAGGTAAAAATTTAAATTTACCAATTTTAAATTGTATTTTATTAGAAGCTAAAAAAAATCAACTAATTATTAAATCAACTAATTTAGATTTAGGAGTAGAAATTTCTTTAACAACCGAGGTTAAAGAAGATGGGATAATAGCTGTTCCAGGAAATATTTTAAAAAACTTACTAGCTAGTATTTCTAATGATAATATTTTATTAGAAACAGAAAAAGATAATTTATTAATTTCCTCAAAAAACAACACAAGTATTATTAAATCTTATGTTAATAGTGATTTTCCTTTAATTCCTAAGGTTGACTCAAAAAATAATATTACCATAGATAGTAAAAAGTTGTTAAAAGGTTTAAAATCTGTTTGGTATAGTGCTTCTACATCAACAATTAGACCAGAATTATCAAGTATTTTTATCAATATAAAAAATGGATATCTATATTTTGTCGCGACTGATTCATTTCGTTTGGCAGAAATTAAAATACCAATTAAAATAGAAAAAGAGATAGAAAACATATTAATTCCATATAAAAACATTTCTGAAATAATAAAAATTTTTGAGGATGTAGATGGGGATATTGAAATAAATTTTACTAAAAATCAAATTGCTTTTAAATATAATAATATTTATTTAACCTCAAGGATTATTGATGGGGTTTTCCCTGATTACAAGCAATTAATTCCCAAAGAATCTACCACAGAAGCTGTTGTGTTATTAGATGATTTAATTAATGTGTTTAAAATTATAAATATTTTTTCAAATAAATTTAACCAAGTTAATTTTAATATAAATCCAAAAAACAAAATCTTTGAAGTAAAATCTAGGAATGATGAGATTGGTGAAAATCTTAATAAAATTTCAGCTGCTTTATCTGGTGAAGTTTTGAATATTAATTTTAATTATCGTTATATTGTTGATAGTTTTCAATCAATTACGACTGACAGTGTAATTTTACAATTCAATGGAAATAATAAACCTTTAGTGATCAAAGGTGTTTCAGATAACCAATTTCTTTATCTTGTAATGCCGATGAATAAATAATTTTTTATCTAATCTTATAATATTACTCAATATTAAAAATTACAATCTTAACACTTTTGTTAAAAACACTATCATAAACAACTACCTTTAAATCATTCTTTTGTTTGATATTTTGAATATCATTGGGTATGAATGAGAAAGTTTTTTCGTTTTGAGAAGAACCAATAAAAATACCATTTATATAGTAATCAATTTTTGAAATAGGATAGGGAGCAGGTTGCTTCTCAAGAGTGATTACTATTTTTTGTTGTTTATTATAGGTGATTGAATTAATTGGATTCGTTATATTAAATTGGGGGCAAAATTCTAGTTTATGAATGTCGTCAAACTCAATAGGTATATTATCAACCGTCGTCGTCCCAAAATTATTATCTAACACCCATTTTACGACTCCATACTCCCAACTATTAAATTGTGAATCTTGTTCAGGATATTGAGGTTGGGGACCTTGAGGATTGTTTTTATCAACCCAATACAAAATAGAATGAATATCTTGGACGACGATCTCCTCCCTGAGGTCCTCAGGGGTGTATTCGGTAGCTAATTTTTTTGATATTTTATCAATAACATAAGTCTTTCCTCCTAACCACGTCCCGCGTAAAATTGGCTTCATTTCATTTAATGGGAGTTTCTCGGGTTTTTCAAATTTCTTGTCAGGATATTTTTTTAAAACTTCTTCAACAAATTCATGCCACATTGGAGCAACCACAAAACCAGCTACCTTTTTTTCCATAGAGCTATTATCATTATTTCCTGCCCAAGCTCCTACTGTAATTTCTGTTGTATAACCAATAATCCAAGCATCTCGATAATCATTAGTTGTTCCTGTTTTTGCAGCAACATCTCTTCCATCAAAATAAAGAGGAGAGTATTCTCCAAAAGCTGGAGTTCTCGCTTTGTTGTCAGATAAAACGTCGGAAATCATAAGAGCGATTTGTTTAGGAAGAACATTTTTAGGAGTTGCGCTGAATTTCTCTATAATTTTACCTTCTTTTTCAACCTTTAATATTCCTGTGGGTTTGTTGTTAATTCCCTCATTGGCGAAAGTTGAATAAGCCGTTGTCATATCAAGTAGAGAAACCTCTCCACCTCCCAAAACTAAGGTTAAACCATATTGGTCTATATTAGTTAAACTTTGAATTCCTAAATTTTTAGCTGTTTGTAGGGATTCGCTTAGACCAGTTAAGTAAAGTGTTTTAATAGCGGGAATATTTATTGATTGGGCCAAGGCTTCTCTTAATGAAATAGGTCCTCTAAAAATACCATCATAATTTACAGGTGAATAACATTTATCCTCGTTTCCAACAACAATGGGCGTTCCATCAGGATTACATTCTGTTGAAAATTCTGTTTCTAAGTCAAATACAATTGTTTCAGGGGTATACCCTTTATTGAAAGCAGTGGCATAAACGAATGGTTTAAAAGCTGACCCGGGCTGTCGGTGGGCTAGTGCTATATTGAAATTACCATCAATTTTTTCATCAAAATAATCACGAGAGCCGACCATAACCAAAATTTGTCCAGTTTGAGCTTCCATAGTAACAATCGCTGCGTTTTCAGCATTAAATTTTTCTTCATTTTCTAGAGCATACTTCTTGACAATTTCCTGGGCTTTTTCTTGAAGTTCATAATCTAAAGTCGTTGTTATTTTATATCCCTCTTCAGCTACTTGCTTCCCGTATTTTTGTTCTAAATATTCTTTAACAAACATCACAAAATGTGGAGCAAGAATCCCTGTTTCAGACCTTGGTTTAAACTCCAATGTTATTTTAGAACCAGCTAAAAATTCTTCTTCAGAAATAAATCCATTCTTTAACATTTGACCTAAAACTAAATTTTTTCTTTCTTCTAGTTTTTCTCTATTGTTGCCGTAAGGAGAATAAAAAGTTGGGGCCTGAGGAATTGCTGCCAAATAAGCTGACTCAACTAAATCTAAATCTTTAGAACTTTTTCCAAAAAAAGCCAAAGAAGCTTCTTCTATTCCATAAATGTTTCCTCCATAAGGGGCTTCGTTTAAATAAAGACCCAAAATTTCATCTTTTGTCATTATTTGTTCTAATTTGTAGGCCAAAACCCATTCTTTTAATTTTCGGGTGATTTTTTTTTCAGTAGTTAAAATCGAATTTTTTACTACCTGTTGGGTTAAGGTAGAACCCCCTTGGCTAAAACTCATTGACTTCAAATTAATTAAAATTGACCTCAAAAAAGCGAGTGGTTTTACTCCTTTGTGCTCATAAAATTCAGCGTCCTCAATAGCTACAATTGCGTTTTTTGCATAACGTGAGATCTCAAGGAAGGGGACAATTGTTCGTTTAGTATCTTTATGTAAATCATATAAAAGAATTTCCCCGGTACGGTCATATATTTTAGTTGATTCGGTTACTCGTCTATCAGAGATTGTGTTTAAATCAGGAATTTTAAAAGTTGAAATCCAAATAAAGAGACAACCACTGGTGAACATAACAAAAACAAACAAAAAAGCTATTATTTTTTTAAAAGAAATTCTTTTTTGTTTATTTTTCATATTGTTTTTAAATTATTGATGGCAAAATGAGTTAAACCAATTGCGATCGCATCATATTCGTCGTCATGCTTGATTTTCTTTTTTATAGCAATAAGGTTTTTAACCATGGTTGTTATTTGTTGTTTATCACTTCTTCCATAACCAGTAATTGCGGTTTTAACTTGCAAAGGAGTATATTCAAAAATGGATAATTTATTTCTAAGAGCGACATATTTGATTATTCCTTTGGCCTCCGATACTAACATAACCGTTTTTTGATTATTATTGAAAAAGAGTGACTCAATTGCCATAATAGTTGGCTTGTGTTTTTGAATTAATTTTTCTATCTCTAACCCGATTGAAAACAATCTTTTGGCAGGGTCTTCTTGGGAGGAAGTTAAGAGGCAATCTGAATAAATTAAAACTTCTTTGTTCTTTGTATAAGTGGACTTTTCTAAAATAGCGATTCCTACTTTCTCATAACCGGGGTCAATTGATATTATTTTCATGTAATTAATAACAAAGAAATTTTTGATTAATCTATGTTAGTAAAAACTTCTTGAATATCATCACTCTCTTCTATTTCGTCTATAATATTCTGAGTTTTTTCCATATCTTCTTTTGATAAAGGTATTTTTGTTTTGGGGATCCATTGATTTTTATCTTTTTCAAAACTCCAAGTTACGGAACCAGTTCCTGCTAGGGAAAGGTTATTTTTAGAGAGAATGTGTCTAATTTCAGCAGCGGTTCGATTTTTGTTATCAGTTAGGCACTCAATAATTAAAGCGCAACCTCCTGGTCCATAAGTTTCATAAGTGGCTGTTTCCATATTTACAGAATCATCACTTAGACCCTTTTTTATGGCTCGCTGTATATTTTCCAAGGGCATATTTACACCCTTAGCTTGCTCAACTATTCCTTTTAAGGTAGGAGAATTAATGTCTCCTTTTGCTTTCTTTGATTCAACAGTAATCAATTTTGCAAATTTAGAAAAAACCTTGCTTTTTTTGGCGTCAGTGACTGCTTTTTTATTTTTTATTTTTGACCATTTGTTATGCCCAGACATAATTTAGGTGGTTAGCCACTTAGTAAATTAGGTTTTTAGAGGAGAAATCGCTTTGTAATTTCCCCTCTTTTTATTCACTTATTATCTACTTAACTTAATTATATTCCAAATTAGCCTAAATATCTACATATAAGACAATATCATCACAGTTGGGAGGTTGATAATTTATTTGAAAAAATAAAAAAGAAAACCAAATCATTGGAAATTATTTCTTTTATTTTATTTCTCAGAAATAATTTTTAGATGTTTAAATGCTTTTTCAGTTGCTTTTCTTCCGCGAGGAGTCCTTTCAATCAGTCCCAACTGGATTAAATAAGGCTCATTAACTTCTCCTAAGGTGGAACTTTCTTCAGAAAGGGCAGCAGCGATAGTACTTAATCCAACAGGCCCACCTTTAAATTTATCAATAATGGTTTTTAAAATTTGTCTATCTAAAAGAGACAGACCTAAAGTATCTATCCCCAACATCTCTAAAGTTTTTTTGACAGTATTTTTATCTAATTTGTTTTTATTTATCTGGGCTAAATCGCGGCATCTTTTTAATAAAAAGTTAGCAGTGCGAGGAGTAAAACGACTTCTTTTAGCAATTTCTAAAGAGGTCTCTTCATCTATTTTGACACCCAGAATAGAGGCGGATCTTTTTATTATTTGAGCGATTTCCTCATCAGAGTAAAACTCTAATCTGAAAGTTCCCCCGGAAAATCGAGAACGAAGAGGAGAAGACAACATGGAAATTCTTGTGGTTGCAGCAATTAAAGTAAAAGAGGGGAGTTCCAATTGAATGGTTCGGGCAGAAGGACCTTTTCCAATAATGATATCTAAAGAACCCGATTCCATCGCTGGGTAAAGTATTTCCTCTATATTTTTGTTAAGGCGATGAATTTCATCAATAAAAAGAATATCTCCTGGTGAAAGGTTGGTTAAAATAGAAGCCAAGTCCCCGACTTTCTCAATGGCGGGGCCAGAAGTAATTTTGATTTGCTTATTTGTCTCTTTTGAGATTAAATAAGCCAAAGTTGTTTTTCCTAATCCTGGGGGTCCATAAAATAAAATATGTTCGGGTTGTTGAGCTCGTTCCTCAGCAGCTTTTAGGAGAATAAAAAGATTGTTTTTTATGTCTTGTTGACCAATATAGTCGTCCCATTTGAGAGGGCGAAGAGTTTGGTCCAAAAAAACAGTTTCTTTTTTGTCAGGTGATGATACATTTGGTTTTTTTGCTTTTTCCATTTCTTTTTTCTCTTTTCTTGACACTAATCAGTTTTTATGTTAAATTGTCGGGGTGTTTGAGAACATAATTCTCTAAGTAATTGAGAACACTTTATTGAGGTTTTTCCAGTTATTAGTTTTTATAACTAATTTACTTGAACTCCCCTTAAATAAATGTCTTTAAAAATACAATTACTTGGAGAATTATATTCTTAACTTTTAATTTTCCTCTCTTTTTTACATCTAAACATAAAAACTATCTCAAATCAACAATCCTTTTTAATTCCTCCATTGTGGTTAAACCACTTAACACTTTTATTATCCCATCTTGTTTCAAGGTTAAGATATCCTGTTGCTTAAAAACATTTTCAACTTCTTGTTTACTGGGATTTTTTTCTAAAATTTTTTCAACCCCATTATTAATTAAAATTGCCTCAAAGATTCCAATCCTTCCCTTATAACCAGTTCCATTACATTCACCACAGCCCACAGTTTTATATATTTGAGTGGTATTTTTTGTGAACCTCTCAGGATTGTTAATGTTCTTTAAAACACCATCGATGATTTCTTTTTCTTCATTAGTAGCTTCCACTTTTCGCACACAGGATAAACAAGGTTTTCTTACTAATCGTTGGGCAATGATAACATTTATTGCTGTCCCGATAACCTCAGGCTTAATTCCTAAATCAATGAGGCGATAAAATGTGCCAAAGGCATCGTTAGTGTGCAATGTAGAAAAAACAAGGTGACCAGTTAAAGCTGAATTTACAGCAATTTTAGCTGTTTTTTCATCTCTGATTTCACCTACCATAATTACATCAGGGTCTTGACGAAGAGAAGACCTCAACCCCTCTAAAAAAGTATAGCCTTTTGATGTCTCTACTTGTGTCTGAACCACTCCAGGAAGATGATATTCTATTGGATTTTCAATCGTAATAATTTTTATTTCAGGAGTATGGATTTTTTTTAAAAAAGCATACAAAGTTGTTGTTTTCCCCGAACCAGTTGGTCCAGTGTTTAATAACATTCCATTAGGTCGACTAATTTCTTTCATAAGAGTTTTCAAAAGTTGTGGTTCTATTCCTAATTCTTCTATAGAGACAGCGATGGTGTCAGGATTTAAAATTCTCAAAACAATTGATTCCCCGTAAGCATCGGGAAGAACCGAAGTTCTTATTTCTATATCTTTCTTCTGCAATTTGATACTCAATCTTCCATCTTGGGGTTTTTTAATGATGTTTAATTTTAACCCAGAAATTAATTTTACTCGGGCAAGAAGAGATTGATAAGTTTTTATGTCAAAAGTCAGAACTTTTATCAGAATACCGTCTAATCTGAATCTAAGAGAAACATAACCCTCTTCTGGTTCAATATGAATATCAGAAGCGTTTAGAGCAAAAGCACTTGCTAGAACACCTTCAAAAAAACGAGATACTCGGTAGGGGTCTTTTGAATCTAAAATGGTTTGGATTATTTTTCTTGTCTTATCTAAATTGTTTACTTGGTTGACAATTTCTTCAATGTTTTGGTTAGAAATATCTATTACTCCAGCGGTTGTTTTGGTTGAATAAGACACTTCTTTATACCTATTCCAAAGTCTTTCCATACTCTGAGAGGACACCATATAAATGTTTAATTTATAACCTTCCTCTTCTAGTTTTTTTGTTACTTCCCTTGTCTTTTCTGCTTCAGGAGAAATGACTGCCACCTTCAAACTTCTACCAACTTTTTCAAAGGCGGCAACCTGGGTCTCTCGGGATAATTTTTCAGGAATAAGCCTTAGGGCATCGGTATTAATAGGAACGATTGTCATATCAACATAAAGAACTCCGTATTTAACAGAAAGAATCTTAGCTAATTCTTCAGCCTCTTTTTTATGAAGTTCATAAAGTCTTAATTTCTGTTTTTCTTCGTCAAATTGTGGCATAACTGTTAACTATATAATACCTTTTTTATTTAAATCTCTCAATAGAGTTGGAGAAAAAGAATCTGGCTTTATTTTATTATTTCTTGATAAGTGCTAACATGATTGTATGCAATTGATTACTGTAAGAGATTTAAAAGAGATGAGGAAGTTTGCTGGTTTTTTTGTTGAAAATTTGCCACAGAATTCTAAAAAAGCTTTGGCTGTCGGTTTGTTTGGAGATTTGGGCTCAGGGAAAACTACTTTTGTTCAGAATGTGGCCAAGATATTGGGGGTAAAAGAACATCTTGTCAGTCCAACTTTTGTCATTCAAAAAAGATATTTGATCGAACTAAAAAAAAATGGTTTTCAAAACTTAATTCATATTGACGCTTATCGTTTGGAAGGTGGGAGAGAACTTTTGGGCTTAGATTGGAAAAAAATTAAAAATGATCCACAAAATATTATTTTTATAGAATGGCCAGAACGAGTTGAGAGGGTTCTTGATGTTGATATAAAAAAAATATATTTTAAATTTATAGATGAAAATACTCGAGAAATTTCTTATGAAGAATCATAAAAAAATAGTTTTATTAGATGCTTATGCGATTATTCATCGAGCTTTTCATGCTTTACCAGATTTTTCTTCGCAAGCAGGGGAACCCACAGGTGCTCTTTATGGTGTTTCGGCCATGTTACTTAAGATTTTAAAGGACCTAAAACCTGATTACCTTGTGGCTTGCTATGATTTACCTGAACCTACCTATCGGCATGAACTTTACAGTGGTTATAAAATGGGGCGCCAGAAGCCCGAAGAGGTTTTGATAAAACAAATAGAAAGGTCAAGAGACCTTTTCCACGCTTTCAATATTCCGATTTATGAGCAATCTGGTTTTGAAGCGGATGATATTTTAGGGACTATTGTTGAAAAATTAAAAAAAGAAGACATTGATGTTGTTATTGCCTCGGGTGATATGGATGCTCTACAGTTAGTTGAAGGAGAGAAAGTTTGTGTCTATACTCTGAAAAAAGGGATTAATGACACAATTCTTTATAACGAAAAAGCTGTTATCAATCGTTTCGGTTTTAAACCAAAGTTTTTGGTTGACTACAAAGGATTGAGAGGGGACCCGTCGGATAATATCATTGGAGTAAAAGGAATTGGAGACAAAATTGCAACAATCTTGGTTCAAAATTTTTCTGAGATTGAAAATGTTTACAGACAATTAAAGGAAGATGAAAATGTTCTTCTGGAAAAAGGCCTGACTGCTCGTGTAATTTCTCTACTGAAAAACAACAAAGAAGAAGCTCTTTTTTCCAAAGAACTTGCGACGATTAGGCGAGATGCCCCCATAAATTTTTCTTTACCTAAACAAGTTTGGAAAGAGGGAGTAGATAAAGGGAAAATAATTTCTTTATTTCAAGAATTTGGTTTTAAAACCTTAACACAGCGGGTGCGCGAATTTTTTGATGGGAAGTCTTATGAAGAAGAAAATATTTTTTTGGAAGACAAGATAACTGAACATAAAATAGAAGAAAGTGAATTACAGAAGATTCTAATTGCTTTGTGGCTTCTAAATTCTGATTTAACAAAACCAAACGAAGATGATATTTTTAGTTTTAGTGGAAAGAAAAATTTTCTAGAAGCCAAAAAGTATATTTTAGCCGAAATAAAAAATAAAAAATTAGAATTTGTTTTTAATAATATCGAAGTGCCTTTAATTTCTGTTATTAAAAAAATGAGCGAAACGGGGATAAAATTAAATACAAAATATTTAAAAGAAATTTCCAAGGAATATCATAAAGAAGCTGATAAATTAAAAAGGAAAATATGGGGTTATTCAGGTGAAGAATTTAATATTAATTCTCCTCAACAATTGATGGAAGTTTTATTTGAAAAATTATCTTTAAAAACTAAAAATCAAAAAAGAACTTCCACAGGGAAACAATCTACCCAAGAATCAGAGTTAAAAAAGATGATAGGGCTTCATCCGATTATTGAAGAAATTCTTAAATATAGGGAATTACAAAAACTACTTTCCACTTATATAGATAATCTACCTAAGTTGGTAGACAAAAATAGCCGTATTCATGCGACTTTTTTGCAAACAGGCACTACTACCGGACGGTTATCTTCCAACAATCCCAATATGCAGAATATTCCAACAAGAACAGAGTTAGGAAAAAAAATAAGAGAAGCTTTTGAAGCATCAGAAGGCTTTGATTTAGTAGCATTTGATTATTCTCAAATTGAATTAAGAGTGGCTGCTGTTTTGTCAGGAGATAAAAAGATGATAGAAATTTTTAAGAGCGGAAAAGATGTTCACACCGCAGTGGCTGCTGAGATTTTCGGTGTTCCTTTAGGGGAAGTTAACGAGAGTATGAGGAGAAAAGCTAAAGTGGTAAATTTTGGAATAATTTATGGAATGGGGATAAATGCTTTACGGCAGAACTTAGAAGAAGCCTCCGATGGAGTTGAAGAAATTAAGAGGGCTGATGCTCAAAGATTTTATAAAAATTATTTTGATAAATTTAAAACTCTTTCGGAATATCTTAATGAGTCTAAGAAGAAATCTGTCCAATTAGGCTATACAACAACCTTTTTCGGAAGAATTCGGCATTTTAAGGGGATTGATTCTAAAATTCCATATATTCGTGCTTCGGCCGAGAGAATGGCGGTGAATGCCCCGATTCAAGGAACCAGTGCTGATATCATTAAATTGGCGATGGTAAGAATTCAAAAATATCTTGCTGAGGATAAACTAGAAGAAAAAATCAAGATGCTTTTACAAGTTCACGATGAACTAATTTTTGAGATAAAAAAAGGAACTGAAAAAAAACATATTTTAAAAATAAAGGAAATAATGGAATCCGTCCTTCCTACCAAGGAAACAAAAGGGGTTGTTTTTGAAGCAAATATTAAAAAAGGAGAAGATTGGAATAATTTAAAAGAGATAAAATAAAATGTTGTATTTTCTTTATGGTGATGATGTAAAAAAATCAAGAGAAAAGTTAAAATTTCTGTTATCTTCTCTCTTTTCTAAAAAGCCCAATGCTGGATTTTTTAAAATAGATATTGATAATTTTAGTGAAGTAAAATTACAAGAACTTATAACTAGTCAAGGTTTGTTTGAAAACAAATATATTGTTCAATTAGATAATTTATTTGAAGATAAAATTATTTCAAAACTTTTGATAAATAAATTAGAAGATTTACAACAATCAGAAAACATTTTTATTCTCTTTGAGAAGAAAGTTAACGGTTCTCTTTTAAAAAAAATAGAAAAAAATGTTGCTAAGACACAAGAGTTTTGTTTAAAAAAAAGCAAAGAAAGATTGTTTACAACAGAAGAAGAAACTTTCCGTTTAGGAAATTTTAATATTTTTGATTTAGCGGATTGTTTAGGTAATCGTAACAAAAAAAAATTATGGGTGTTGTATCAAAAAACGAGGGCAAGAAATATTCCAACTGAAGAAGTCAGCGGTATTTTGTTTTGGCAGTTAAAAGTTATGTTTCAAGCTTTAAAATCAAAAACAGCCGAACAAGCTGGCTTAAAATCTTTCGTCTTCAACAAAGCTAAAAAATATTTGAAAAATTACTCGGGAGAGGAGCTAAAAAAAATGAGTTCAAGATTAGTTTTTCTTTATCATAATTCTCGTCGAAGTGGTTTAGAATTAAATTTAGCTTTGGAAAAATTTATTTTAGAATTATAGCTCAATTTTTT
>CAYWKC010000006.1:19316-25015 GCA_964459145.1 uncultured Candidatus Saccharibacteria bacterium | reverse complement strand
GTAGCTATGTTGGGAATGGATAACCTCTGAAAGCATCTAAGAGGGAAGCCAACTTCAAGATTAGATTTCGTTTGAAACCCCTAAGAGATGATTAGGTGATAGGCTTTAGGTGTAAGTGTGGCAACACATTTAGCCGAGAAGTACTAATTCGTTAATTCTTGTTAGGAATTTTAAAGACAACAATCTTGTTTATTTTTTATCTATTATTCAATTTGGAACAATTTTTCAATACTTTGTTCTGGTGGTTTGGCGATGGGGTAATACCCGATCTCATTCCGAACTCGGAAGTCAAGCCCATTAGCGCCGATGATACTCATATCGGGGAAAGTAGGTAGCCGCCAGAACAAAGTATTGAAAAAGAAAATTGCCTATCAAATAGGCAATTTTCTTTTTGACCTACACTTTTCTTTATTTTTAATTTTGCTATTATATAGGTAATGTCCTGGTCATCAAGAAAAAAATCTAAATATATAGCCGGTCTATTTTTTGTTGTTGTGGTAGTTTTATCTATTAGTATTTTTCTTGTTGTTTATAGAGTTCCTACTTGTCAAGATGGAAAACAAAATCAAGAAGAAGAGGGGATTGATTGTGGAGGTCCTTGCTTAGTGGTCTGTGGTTTTGAAATTATTGACCCTATCATCCATTGGAGTCGTGTTTCCAAAATGTTAGAAAGAACTTATGGTGTGACAACTTTGATAGAGAACCCCAATGTGTCGGCTGAGGCCTATGATGTTCCCTATATTTTTAAATTATATGACGAAGAGGGTTTGTTAGTGAGTGAATACGTCGGGAAAACTTTTATTCCAGCCAATAAAATTTTTCCAATTTTCAGTGGGATGATTGACGTTGGAAACAGAATCCCTAAAAAGGTTATCTTTGAATTCACTGAAAAACCAAATTGGTTGGAAGCTCTCCCTGACCCAGAGATTTTTATAGAGAGTATTCAGTTTATAGAAAAAAATAATTTACCGCGAGTATTAGCTATTGTTAGAAATAATTCAGTTAAAGAAATTAAAAATGTTGAATTGGTGGTGTTACTTTTGGACAGTCAAGATAATTTAATAAACAGTTCTAAAACAGTTTTGGATTCAATCAAGAAAAACTCATCAGAGAATATCGTTTTTACTTGGCCTAAAGCTTTTGAAGAAAAAGTCGCGAAGGTGGATATTTATCCAGTTTCAAAACTGAAGTAATATGGGAGTTAATGTTAGAGATAATTTTACTAAACTTCAACGATTATTAAATATAGATTGGCTACTTTTCTTTTCTGTGTTACCCATAGTTTTTGCTGGGTTGGTAACGATGAATTCTTTTGTAAGCCAAAATTATTTTTTTGAAAAACAATTAATTTGGTTGATTATTTCTGTTTCCATTTTTTTCCTTTTAAGTGCTTGTGATTTTAGGTTTTTTAAGAAAACAGGAGTGTTATTGTCTTTCTTTGCTGCTTCGGTTTTTCTTTTAGTGTTTCTTTTCGTTACAAGCAGTATCAGGGGTGTCCAAAGTTGGTTTGATTTTGGTGTAATTGCTTTTCAGCCAGTCGATTTAGTAAAGTTAGTTTTAATATTATTATTAGCTAAATATTTTTCTAAACGACATATAGAGATTGCTAATATTCGCCATATTTTAATTTCTGGTTTTTATGCTTTTGTCTTTTTTGTTTTGGTGCTTTTGCAACCTGACTTTGGTTCAGCCATCATAATTTTTCTTATTTGGTTAGGAATGGTGCTAGTATCTGGTATATCAAAAAAACATCTCTTATTAGTTTTCTTGATAGGAATAGTGTCTTTTATTGGTTTATGGTTTTATGCTTTTGGTGATTATCAAAAACAGAGAATAATAACTTTCATTCATCCCATGGCCGATATACAAGGAGCTGGTTATAATGCTTATCAATCAACCATTGCAGTTGGGTCTGGACAATTACTTGGTAAGGGGGTTGGTTTTGGAACACAATCAAGATTACAATTTTTACCAGAATATGAAACAGATTTTATTTTTGCAGCTTTTGCTGAGGAGTGGGGTTTTATGGGTGTGGTTATTTTATTTGTATTCTTTGGTGTTGTAATTTGGAGGATTTTGGTAAATACAGCTAGAGGGGCTTCAAACTTTGAAGTATTATTTGGTTTAGGTTTAGCTATAATGTTAATTAGCCATTTTATTATTCATGTTGGGATGAATATTGGTCTTTTGCCTGTGACTGGAACTATTATTCCGTTTATGAGTTATGGAGGGTCTCATTTATTGATAGAGTTTATTGGATTGGGTATTTTAATGGGAATGCGAAAATATTCTCGCACTGTTCACCGTGAAGATATGCAAAATGAATTTTTAGGGATGGGGTAAAGAGAATTTTTTATTGATATAATTTTTCTGTTGCCCTAAACATTTTATCAAAAGAAAATTTTTCTTTGATAGTAGTATTAAGATTTTCTCCAAATTTCTCTCTCTTTTCTTTATCTGTTATTAGAGGTTCTAAAGCTTTTTCTATTTCACTTTCATCTTTTTCTTTGATTAAAATTCCAGATAAATTGTTTTCAATAATTTCAGAAATTCCACCAACTTTGGTTGCAACTACTGGCAGTTTGGCTAATCCAGCCTCCAACAACACAAAAGGCAATCCTTCTTTTAAAGAGGACAAAAGAAAGATATCAAAAACTTTTAGATATTGACTAGCATTTTCAATATTACCTATTAAGAAAACTTTATTTTCTAAGTGGTGTTTTTTTATTTTTTCTTCTAAATATTTTCTATCTTCACCTTCGCCAATAATTATAAATTTTAAGTTTTCATATTTTTCTGAAATTTTCTTAAATCCTTTAATCGCGTATTTTAGACCCTTATTTTTGTGTAATTCTGAAATTGTTCCGATAACCATATCATTTTCTTTTATTTTTGTGGAGAGTTTTTGCCGAGCTTCTTGTCTGGTCAAAAAATCAATTGGTTGAATTCCATTGTAAATAAGTCGGAGTTTATTTTTAGTCACAAAAGGCCAATGAATAACTTGATCATATTCCGTTTGGGCAATCACAATTGTGTGGTGGGATAAGATAATAGTTAACCAGCTTAAAAATTTGATAATAATCTTTGATAACCAGTTACGGTCTTCGTTGAAAGTCCAGCCATGAGCAGTGTAAATGATTTTTTCTATTCCTATTAATCGCCCCAGCAAACCACCCAAACCACCAATTTTGGGACTGTTCAAATGAACGATGTCGGGTCTTTCTTTTCTGAGAATTTTCCATAAAGTTCTGATGACTTTAAATTCGCTAAATAAATTAACATCTCGTCCAAGATTGTTAATTTCAATTGTACGGATACCAGCAGTTTTTAATTTTTTACTTAGTCCTCCAAAAGGTTTACCATAAGCAAACACGACCTCATAGTCCTTTATTTCTGAAGCCAAATCAAAGACATACTTTTGGGCGCCCCCCCAATTAGCTTTAGTGATTAGATAAAGTATCTTTTTTTGGTTGTTAATCATAAAAAAATAATAACACAAAATTTTAAAAAGCATAAGAGCTATATTATTTAGGTAAACATTTTTAGTTTTTGTTTTTAGAAATAATAATGTTATTATTATTTTTATGGAAAAATTAGACAATCAACTTGAAAAAGGTCATTTGCACTTGATTACTCAAACAGTTTTAAGGGTTTCTAGGATCTTTTTTGAGATGGGTTTTGAAGTAGCTAGTGGGCCTGAAATTGAAGATGAATACCATAATTTCGATGCTTTGAATGTACCGAAGGATCACCCAGCGAGAGATATGCAGGATACTTTTTGGTTAAACCCTGAAAATCTAAAAAAACTTTTAAGAACTCATACTTCAGGTGTACAGGTAAGATATATGGAGGAAAACAAACCACCTTTGGCTATTGTTGTCCCTGGAAAAGTTTTTCGTAATGAAGCCACCGACGCCACCCATGATGCTCAGTTCCATCAGTGTGAAGGATTAGTAATTGGAGAAAATATTTCGTTAGCTAATTTAAAAGGGACTCTGGAATTCTTTTTAAAAAAATTATTTGGAGATGATGTAACCATTCGTCTTCGTCCGGGTTATTTTCCTTTTGTGGAACCAGGGGTAGAAGTAGATATGATTTGTTTTAAGTGTCAAGGGAAAGGTTGCCCTTCCTGTTCTCGTAGCGGTTGGATTGAAATCTTAGGCGGAGGAATGGTTCATCCCAATGTTCTCAACAATGTCGGGATTGATTCTAGGGAATATCAAGGTTTTGCTTTTGGAATAGGAGTAGATAGAATAACCATGTTAAAACATGGAGTAGAAGATGTCAGGTCATTTTATACAGGAGACTTGAGATTAGTTAATCAGTTTTAGGGGAAGATCTTTATTAAGTGATTAAAAAGAAATAAATATTATGGAAAACTTCGGAGAACAATTTTTACATCAAAAAGATTCTAAATTTCATACATCAGAACCAATTGAAAAAACAAAAGAACGATTGGAACAAAAGGGAGAAAAAGTCTCACAAAAACCAGCTGACAAGATAGAGGCTCATTTAAGTCGTCTTAAAGATGTCTTTAATCCAGACCCATTAGAAAATCATCCAGATTTTGACAGAAAAGAAAGAAATATCAATATGTTAAAGAACAATCTTTATGAAAATGTCATCATTAAACAATCAGACATCCCAGAAGGCTATTATGAAAATCAGAGAAGATTAGCTCGCGAACGAGGCCACGGTGATATCGGAACCACTGATGAAATGAAAGAACAATTAGGCGAAGTAATTATCAGTGACCAAAAATCAACCTTAGATAATTGGATAAATTACTTAACCGATAAGGACTCTGAAAGTTTTCCTATGTGGTCTAAATATTGGTCTTTTACCAATATGTTGAAGTTATCAACTTATGATAAAGAAAAACATACTTTTGGTAAAAGAGACAAAGGGACAGTGGCGCCTTTCCCAGATTTAAATAGAGAGGCTTTAGCTTATGTGGTTGACGCAGTCGTGAAGAAAGTCAATAAGAAGGAGATAACAGATATTAAAGATAACCCAGAATTACAGAAATTATTACAAGGTACCAACTTTGGTAAACTCTATGCTTATGCTCTTGAAAAAGTAACTCCGACAGAAGAGAATGAATTACTCAGTACAGAAGAAAAGTGGGTCAAATACGAACAAAATTCTGACCATATGCCTTTAGTTGAATCACTGCAAGGACATGGAACTGGCTGGTGTACCGCCGGAGAAACCACTGCCCAAACACAACTACAAGGAGGTGATTTTTATGTTTACTACTCTTATGACAAGCAAGGTAATCCAACTATTCCAAGAGCTGCTATTCGAATGGGCGGTTCAGAAATTGGTGAAGTGAGAGGCATTGCTCCTGAACAAAACCTTGACCCCTATATCAACGATGTAGTTAGTGAAAAAATGACAGAGTTCCCAGATGGTGAAATTTACCAGAAGAAAACGGCTGATATGAAGTATCTGACAGAAATTGATAAAAAACATCAAGCTGGAGAAGAATTAACAAAAGATGACTTGAGATTTCTATATGAAATTGATGAGGGGATTAAGGGATTCGGTTATCAAGCTGACCCGAGAATTAAAGAGGTGAAAGAAAACAGAGATATCAAATCTGACTTATCGTTAATAACTGGTTATTCTAGAGAGCAAATTAGTACAACTCAAGAAGAAGCATTAAAAGGCGATATCAAATTTCACTATGGAGATCT
>CAYWKC010000006.1:8926-19216 GCA_964459145.1 uncultured Candidatus Saccharibacteria bacterium | reverse complement strand
TATTTAAATAGTCTTCAATCAGCTGAAAAAGAAAAGTTAAGAATAAAATATCCTAAATTAAACATAATATTTAGATGAGTTTTTTTGTGATCATTGTGAAAACAAAAATAGACACAAAAAATATTTTATGAAAATTGATAATAAAACCAGGGTTTATATAGATGGAGCTAATTTATATAGAGGGTCTAATTCTCTTGATTGGGTTTTTGATTATCAAAAATTTTATATTTGGCTTAGTGAAAATTTTAAAACAGAGGAGATTTATTTTTTTATTGGTTTTGTAGAAGAACAAAAAAAATTATATGAGTTTTTGGAAGGCATTGGATATAAAATAATTTTTAAAAAAACTTTGAAATCTAAAGGTCAAATAAAAGGTAACTGTGACGCAGAACTTGTTTTGAAGGCTACTGAAGATATAATAAGAAGTGATTTTTATGATTTTGTTTTGGTCTCAAGTGACGGCGATTTTGCTTGTTTGTTGGAATTTGCAAAAAAAGAGAGCAAGAGAATAAAAGTTGTTTCCCCGTCTAAAAAACTTTCTTATTTAATAAGGCGGTTATATTGTGAAATTACTTATTTGAATAGTTTGAGAAAAATGGTGGAGAAAAAGAAAAGGCCCCTAAGTGGAAACTAACTACCACCGGGCCCTTTTCATGGTTATGCTATTATAATAACATTAACTTTTAAAAAAGCAAGCCCCGTTAGAGATATAAAATAAAAGATTTTATATCTCTAACGGGGCAAGAAATAAAATAATATGCAATTTTCATATAAATGGTTACAAGAATATTTTGAAGAAGATTTACCAGACATTAAAGATTTGGTAGAGACTTTAATTTTCCATGCTTTTGAGATAGATGGAGTTGAAGGAGATTTAATTGATATTGATGTTCTTCCTAATCGCTCCCATGATTGTTTTTGTTATCAAGGTATTGTCAAAGAAATTTCAGTTTTGACAGGATTGAAGCTGAAAGAAATTAATAAATCTTATAAAGCTGAACAAGGATTAAAATCTTCAGATTTTCTTTCTCTTACAGTTGAAAATTCTAAATTAATTCCACGAGCAACAAAGAGGTTAGTTCAAGCTGTAAAGATTGGACCCTCTCCCCTTTGGTTAAAAGAAAGGTTGGAATCAATTGGGCAAAAATCAATCAATAATGTGGTGGATATTACTAATTATGTTATGTGGGAGACAGGGCAACCAGTCCATGCTTTTGATTTTGACAAATTAGTTAGTAATCAAGATGGTATAAAGAAATTTGTTATTCGGAGTGCTAAAAAGGGAGAAAAAATTATCACTTTAGATAACCACGAATTTGAATTAGATGAAGATATTTTGGTAATTAGCGATGGAGAAACAGCTTTGGATATTGCAGGAACCAAAGGAGGAATTATCTCTGGGATAGACGAAAAAACCAAGAACATTGTTTTATCTATTTGCAATTTTAATCAAGTTAGTATTAGACGAACTTCAAAAAAATTAAACTTGAGAACAGATGCCTCAGTACGTTTTGAAAATGGTATTTCGCCAGATAAAGTAGGAGAAGCTATGGAAAGACTTTCCCAATTAATTTCTCAAATTACAGGAGGAAAGGTGGCAGAAGATATTTTAGATGTTTATCCAAGACCTGCTAATCAATATAAAGTAGGGATTTCTACCCAAGATGCAAATCGGTTGTTGGGATTAAATTTTTCAGATAAAGAAATTGAAAATATCTTGCAGCGTTTGGATTTTAATTTTGAAAAAGTTAAGCCAATTGATAATGTGTTAGAAATGGCGTCTAATTTGATAAATATACCTTATAAATCAGGAGCCAGTGTAGTTTATGATGCTCCTAATTTATTTGATTGCTCATCTTTGACAGCTTACTTGTTTGCACAAGCTGGAATTTCTATTCCTCGAGTTTCGGTTGATCAATTTGTTTTTGGAGAAAAAATTGAGAAAGATGATTTGAGGAGAGGGGATTTAGTTTTCGCAAATACTGGTTTGATTAAAGAGACGGGAATTTATACCGAGACATTTGAATTTTTGCCAGGGACAAAGGTCCCTGAAGGTATTGACCATGTTGGTTTGTATTTGGGAAAAAATGAAATTTTATATACTAGCTCTGAAACAAGTAAGGTTGTTATTGAAAAGTTAAATGAAGCAAAAACATTTAAGAATATTGTTGGTTATAGAAGAGTGTCAGATGACCCTGACCCTAATCTTACGGACGGGCAAAGAAGATATGTTGTTACTATTCCTCATGAAAGATTAGATTTAAGAATTAAGGAGGACTTAATTGAAGAAATTGGGCGAGTATATGGATACAAAAATATCGAGTCACAAGTAGTAAATCCTAACCCTACAGATGGGCAAGGAAAAGTCTTTGAACCAAAATTGAACAAAGTTTTTTATTACATTAATAAAATTAAGAATATCTTGGTAGAAGCTGGCTTTGATGAGGTTTATACCTACACTTTTGAGGACAAAGGTGTCGTAGAGGTTCAGAAGCCCTTAGCCAGTAATTTAGCTTTTTTAAGAACTAATTTAACAGATGGTATTCAGAAATCTCTGAAGTTAAATAGTAAAAATGCTCCTTTACTAGGTTTGGACGAAATTAAGATTTTTGAGATAGGTAAGGTTTTTTCATCAATTAATGATGAATATACAGCTTTAACTCTTGGTGTTTTTTCTCTTGGAAAGAAAAAGAAAGAAATTGTTGAAAATGAAATCTTGACTAATGTCTTAGAAAAACTTTCTCAAGAGTTAAATGTAAACATTAATAAATCAACAGGAAATATTTTTGAGATTAATTTAGATAAATTAATTGAAGGCCTACCTGAACCAGACTCCTATGAAGATGTTTTGAAATCGGATTCAAAAGAAATAATAATTTTCAAGAAAATATCATCCTATCCATTTATGCTTCGAGATATCGCAGTATTTATTCCAAATGAAAATTCCAGCGAAGATCTTTTGAAAGTGATTAAAGATAATGCTGGAGATTTATTGGTTCAAACTAAATTGTTTGACACTTATTCTCCTGAGGGAGGGAATAAAACTTCCTATGCTTTTAACCTGGTTTTTCAATCACAAGAAAAAACTTTAACTGATGAAGAAATAAATAAAATTATGGATAAGATTACAGAAGTTGTTAGTTCTAAAGGTTGGGAGGTTAGATAAATTTTTAAGGAAATTTTATTAGTATTATGTAGCAGGAAGCAAGTATTTAGTATGAAAAATAAAAATTTAATAAACCAAGCTTCTTTACTGATTTTAAAGAAAGAGAACCAAATATTATTAATGAAAAAATGCGAAGAACCTTTTGCTGGTTTTCATATGTTACCTTCAGGAAAAGTTGATGAAGGAGAATCTTCCACAGAAACAATAATAAGGGAATCTAAAGAAGAAATTGGGGTTTGTTTGTCCAAAGAAGATTTGGAAGTAAAGCATATAATGCATAGAGGAAAGATGGACGAAAGTGGTGTATGGGTAGATGTATTTTTTGTGGCAGAAAAATGGGTAGGGGAAATTAAAAATATGGAGATTGATAAATGTGATAATTTGGAATGGTTTGACCTAGAGGATTTGCCAGAAAATATTGTTCCTTTTGTAAAATCAGCTATTGAAAATATAAGTAAGGGTAATTTTTATTCAGAATTTGGTTGGAATTGAAAATAAAAAATTTATTATGAAAAAGTTTGATAACTGGAATAAAATCAAAAAAGAAATTGATAAATCAAATAGTAAAAAGTTTTTTTACGAAAGGGATGTTTGGTTTGCCAAATTAGGTTGCAATGTCGGCTTTGAACAAGACAGAAACGGAGAAGATTTTTTGAGGCCTGTTTTGGTATATAAAAAATTTTCAAGAGGTTTGTTTTTAGGAATGCCATTAACAAAAGTTTTGAAGAAAGAAAAATTTTATTTTTTTTTGAAACTGAGGGGAGAAGATACTCCCGTTATTTTATCTCAGATTAAATTGATTGATTCAAAGAGGTTAGAATATAAAATAGGAAAGATATCAAAAGATGAATTGGGTAAAATTAAAAAGCAATTTATTGAGTTAACTCAATAAATTGCTTTTTATATTTTAACCTGCCTGAGGCAGGAGCCTTACGGCCATTTATATTTTATATAATATATTCAATTTAAAATAAAAGCAAATGAAATTAGATGTTCCTTATTATTCTCAACATCGGGATATCAAAGATGCAAACTGGCAGAAGCGAGCTTGTGGTTTGGTGTGTTTGAAAATGGTTTTGGACTTTCATAAAATCAAAGCTCCAGATATAAATGAGTTTTTGAAATTATCTTTAGAGAAAGAAGCTTACCATCAAACTAATGGTTGGATACACGATAAGTTGTTAGAAATAGCCGAAAGTTTTGGAGTAAAAGTTTCTCGCAAAGAAAATATGGAAAGTGAAGAAAAACTAAAAAGTTTTTTAGATAAGGATTGCCCTGTAATTGTTTCCATAAAAAATAAAAGATTTTCTCCCAAATTTGGAAATAAATTTCATCAAATTGTTTTAACTGGTTACGATGAAAAGGGCTTTTTTTATAATGATTCTGATTATCAAAATGAAGACTCCAAACCTACGATTGAGCAAGGTGGAAAAAACCTGTTTGTTTCCTTTAAAAAATTCCAGAGATATTGGAGGAAAATGGCTATTTTTGTAAGCAAAATGGTGGAAAACTAGGTAGCCAAACATCGTAGAATTTGGTATAATGGAGTAGATATTTAGGAGTTAGATGTTTAAGAAATTAGAGGGAAAATTGGCAAAGCCAATTTTCCCTCTAAATACCTAACACCTAAATATCCAAAACTCCAATATGTAATATGGCCAAAGAAAAAAATAAAAAAATTAAAGTCAATAACGGATATAGTGCAAAAGATATTTCCGTTTTGGAGGGGTTGGAACCGGTAAGAAGAAGACCGGGAATGTATATTGGAACAACTAGCACGGATGGCTTACATCATTTAATTTGGGAAATTTTTGATAATGCCAGAGATGAAGCTATGGGTGGTTTTGCCGATACAGTTGAAGTTGTTTTATTGCCTAACAATAGAGTTAGAGTAGCCGACAATGGAAGAGGAATTCCAGTTGATATTCACAAACAGACTAAAGTTTCTGCTCTAGAAACAATTATGACAACTCTCCATGCCGGGGGAAAATTTGGCGGGGAGGGTTATAAGATATCAGGAGGATTACACGGAGTTGGGGCTTCTGTAGTTAATGCTCTTTCTATTTATACCAAAGTTGAAATTCATCGTGATGGGGGAAGATATATTCAAGAATACAGTCAAGGGAAGAAAAGAGCTAACGTAAAAAGAATTGGAGCATCAAAACTAACTGGTTCTATTGTTACTTTTGAACCAGATAAAGCAATTTTTAGCGAAATCAATTTTGATTGGGATGTTGTCTTAAAACATTTGCGTCAGCAAGCATATCTTGTTAAAGGAATGAGATTGACGGTGATAGATGCCAGAGAATACAAGGGGGAAATAAATGAAGATATTTTTTACATTAAAGATTTAAAATTAGAAGTTCCTTCCAACACCTTTTATTTTGAAGGTGGACTTTTGTCATTAGTTAAATTTTATAATCAATATCAAAAAACAGTTCATAAAAATATTTTCTATATTGAAAAAATTATTAATGAAAAAGGAGAATCAGTTGAAGTTTCTTTGCAATATACTGATGATATTTCTGCTAGGATTGTGTCTTTTGCCAATAATATACCAACAATTGAAGGAGGAATGCATTTAACAGGGTTTAAATCAACTCTTACGAGAACATTAAACAATTATGCTAGAAAAAATAATCTTCTAAAAGAAAAGGATGAAAACTTTACAGGAGATGATGTTTTAGAGGGAATCACTGCTGTGGTTTCTGTTAAATTAGCAGATGTTCAATTTGAAGGTCAAACCAAAGCTAAGTTGGGGAGTGTGGAAGCCAGAGGAATGGTTGAAACCATTTTTGGAGAGGGATTTTCTGCATTTTTAGAAGAAAAACCGGATGATGCAAGAGCTATTATTAACAAAGTGACGCTGGCTTTAAGAGCCAGAAAAGCTGCTCGGGCAGCTAAGGACAGTGTTTTAAGAAAAGGAGCTTTAGAGGGAATGACTTTACCTGGAAAGCTTGCTGACTGTCAATCAAAAAGTGCAGAGGAATCAGAACTATTTATTGTCGAGGGGGATTCAGCTGGGGGTAGCGCCAAACAGGGGAGAGACCGACGAACTCAAGCCATTTTACCTTTGAGAGGTAAGATTTTGAATGTGGAAAGAGCACGGTTAGATAAAATGTTAAATTCACAAGAAATAAAAAATTTGGTGATTGCTTTAGGCACTGCCATTGGAGATACTTTTAACATTGAGAAATTAAGATATCACAAAGTTATTATTGCGACTGATGCCGATGTTGATGGTGACCACATAAAAACTTTATTGCTAACCCTTTTTTATAGATATTTTAAGCCTATTATTGAGGGAGGTTTTCTGTTTGCTGCGAAAGCTCCTTTATATAAAATTAGCCAAGGTAAGAACATAAGATATGTTTATTCAGATGAAGAAAAAGATAAATATATTCAAGAATTAGGAGGTAACGAAAACTTGGGTGTTGAAGAAACAAAAACAGAGGAAGAAGGAGTTCAAGAAGAAGAAACAGATGAAGAAAAAGAGAATGTAGATAATAAAAAAAGAAAACAAAAAATTGCTATACAAAGATATAAAGGGTTAGGGGAGATGAACCCAGATGAATTGTATGAGACAACTATGGACGCGAAAAATAGAATCTTGAAAAAGATTTATATAGAAGATGCTCAAAAAGCGGACAGAACTTTTGATGTTTTAATGGGGGCACAAGTAGCTCCTCGGAAATCATTTATTCAATCCAATGCAACCGCGGCAGAAATTGATTTAAATGCTTAACAAAAAAAATTAGGCACCTGGTGCCTATTTTTTTTGTTTACTCAGTAATTGTAATAAATTCTTTTACAATATTATTAGCTTTATTTGATTCTTTAATTCCACCAGTTGGGTCAACATTAATAATTACTAATTGATTTTCTCCAATTTTTGGTTTATCAAATCCCATGGTAAACTCAATCTTTTCACCAGGAGCTAAAGCCAGTTGTGATTGAGAGTGGAAGATATTAAATGGACTGGTTGGTAAGACAGCATTGAAATACCAATTATCTGATTTTTTATTGCCAATGTTTTTGACAGTAAATTTTACGGCTATTTTATCTTTAACTGATGGAGTAGAAGAAGCCACAAATTCGTTGTTTGAGTTCAAAATACCAAAGGATTCAATGGTGGCTTCAAAATCAACCAAACCATAGGGGTAACTTATTGTCGGACTACCAATTACTTCATAGGTACTATTAGTTTCTTCTCCAGCTGTAGGAGTTACATTTGTTGTTGATCCTCCTCCCCCAAGAGCTGTCTTTTTGAGAAAAGTAGCGGTTACCACAATTCTTTCTTCTTTTTGCCCTAAGGTATTACAGGTGGAAAGAATTAACTCTCTATCGTTATCAAACTTAATTAAACCGTCTTCGGTGTTAGCTATAGAAACAGATGATACTAAATAAGTATAGTCATTTTTATTTGAACGAAGGGTAATTTTATCACCGACAACTAATTTATCTAAGTTGTTAAATGTTTTATAGTAAGTTGTATTTGTTGCTAAACTGGTGCTGTGCCCAAAAATAAATATATTTTTGTCACTGTCCAAAGAACCAGAATCTGGGTAACGAACAGCTCCAAGTTTAAGAGCATCATTTAAGGTATCAATATTTTTGCTGGTAGGATTGGTTACAGCAGATTCAACTCCGATTTTGTTAATGATAATCTTAGTTGGTTTTTCAAGTGAAGTTTCTGGAGTGAGTACTCCATCAGTACTTTTTTTACTTTCTAAAGAAATAAGGAGAGCTGACAAGCTATATCTAGACTCTAAATCAGGCCCAATTTTTGTAAAAATTTCTGGAAAGATGTTGATTTTTTGGATGGTAGCAACTGTGTTAGGAAAAGTTTCTGCTAAAACACTTCTATTTTGGTAAACCAAAGTAAGTGAGAAAAATAATAGAATTAAAATAACAATAGAGTAGATATCAAAAATGCCCCACCACTTATCTGTATTGAAGGGATTATTAAAAGAGTGATTGTCTTTAAAACTTTGGAAAGCTTTATTTTGGAATATCTTTTCAAGTATCCACCAATCGCTTTCGGGAATATTTTCTATTGTTGGTAAGTTTTCAGGGGGCATAATATGTCTTTTTTATTTCTAATAATTCGTGCCAAGTCTACCACTAAGACAAGTTAATGTCAATACTTTTTCAAACCCTTGCTTTTATTTTAATTATGTTGTATAAAGTGAGTAGATGGTTATTTGATAGTTAAAAATTTTTAGGAAAGGAGGAAAGTTTTGGTTCGTTTTTTAGATTTTAAACTAAAAACAATCAACCTCCCCAACAACAAGATTTGTTGACGGGGTGTAGAGAAGGAGATGAAAAATGAAAAGAAAGAATTTGGTTTTTTTGGTAATGGTGTTGCTGTCCGTTTTTTGGATGGCAACAGTAGTTCAGGCGAGAACGAACTTACAGTCCACGTACCGATTGTGGACTGACTCACAGGTAACGGTGTTGCCTGCGGGCGGTGGGGGAACCACCTCATTTGCTGTTGTCGTGGACAGTAATTGGGCACGGGTGCCCAGCGAGGTTTGTGTCAATTTTCTCTGGCAGGAAGTTTGGCCAGGAGAACTAGCGAACTTTGGGCAAACCCAAAAGGTTTGCTCAGATCAACAGGGGAACGTATTTTTTTCATCCCCCCCTTGTTCGGAGTCTTTTTTTAGGTATCTCACGATGTGGGTGGATGGGGACCTGTCGTCCATTGCCCATCGGCTGTTTTGGTATACGGCCGATACGACAATGCCGGCGAGGATAAATTTCATTTCCGGTTCGTCTTGTCTTTCTCTCGGGGAAACGGGAAGTTACGTTTTCCAGGTATTGAATGCCTGGGGAACACCACTCCCCGGAGTGCGGGTCCAAGTAATCTCGGGAGAATGTCACACCTCCCCCGAAGTTGAGGTGTCCGACACCTCAGGTTATGCCACTTTTAACTTTACCGCTCCATCAGGGGCGGTGGGAAGTGAACAGATGAGGGTCCGTCTGGATCCCTGGCATTTCCTCCAAGCAGGTCTTTTGGTATCTTGGGGTGGTGGGACACCCACCCCTCCTCCGACACCGACCGGTGAGGTTTCAACCATTGAAGTTGTCAACGCGACAACCTATGATGGATCATTGCCAGTGTTTGACTTGGCGATTGGTCAGTCTTACTCGGCCGTGTTCATCGCCAAGGATAATTCGGGGAATCCAGTGTCGGGGGTCTCGCTGACCTGCACCTTTCCGTCAGCTACTGCTACAACGGGTAGCGACGGAAGAGCGACCTTCCCTTTGATGGGAGGTAATTCAGCGGGAAGTGACATGGGTCAGATTTATGTCACTTCTAATTCGGGAGTTTATTTGGATTTCCGAATTGTAACGGGTTCAACCCCTCCTCCGACCGGAGATGTGGCTTCCATCTCAGCGGTGAACCCAACCTCATGGGAAGGTTCGTTGCCGATTTGGACGGCAAATATTGGCCAGACTGTTTCTGCCACATTCGTGGCAAAAAATAGTTCAGGCCAAATTGTTTCTGGAGTAAGTTTATCTGTTCTTTATCCGTCGGTCTCCGTGACAACGGATAGTTCAGGGCAGATAACTGTTACTATCCCAGCTAGTCAGTTCTCTGGTTGGGATGGCAGCCAGGTCTGGGTGACCGCCGACCCAACTGTTCTTTTGGACTTCAAGATAATCTACCAATAGATTTTTTCTTGAGGTCCGGTCAGTCCCCAATTTGCTTTTGCAAATTGGGGACTTTTTTAATTCAGCATTATTATTACTTGGAGGTTGAACCTCCAAGTAAATTAGAAATAACTTTTCTAATTTGAATTGTGAGGTATTTTGGGAGCTATTAGTTTATAAATTAGATGAGTTTTGCCAACTATTGCATTTTCTTTAAAAATGTTGTATTAATGTAACATTAACAACAATTATATGATTATGGATAAATACAAATCTAAATTAGTTCTTTTGGCAATATTCGTGTTTTTTATGGTCTTTTTTGTGGGTGTAGGGGATGTTTTGGCAGCTCCACCAACCTGTACCATGACCGCTACTCCATCTAACATCACTGCCGGAGGTTCTTCCTCCATTGCTTGGACAGCTTCCAATGCCACAGCTGCTTCTATTAGTCCCACCATCGGCACAGT